>NZ_JBQKLL010000056.1:0-14378 GCF_052116245.1 Blautia sp. Sow4_E7 | reverse complement strand
GTGAAAAACTCCAATCTATCAAAAATCGCATGTGAATTATAGTGAATTACTCCAACTCGCAAAGGGCTGGGGTAATTTTATATCTGACCGCATTATTATTTGGCGGTTACAAAAAATATTAGAAATGTAACGGAAGGAGACAAGTTAAATGGCAGAAATTAATTATCCGGATAAATATAAAAACAAATTGTTTCTTACGGTAAAAGATATGATGGAAATCTTTGGGATTGGAGAAAATCTGGCATATCAGTATTTGAAGGAAGCACCTTTTAGAACGGAAAGGGTCGGATCAAAGATTATGATTTTTTCCAATTCATTCTGGGCATGGTACAACATGCTGTAAGCAGATGAATATTAACGATTGGGAAGCTGAGAATGCTTCCCATTTTTTGAATAGAGAATACAGCTTTTGAAATGGCTGCAACTTTATTTTAATCAAGTCGGTAATGATAAGGATAATTATTTCTGATCTCCACAAAAAGGAGATCCAGACCTCTACAGAAAATAGTCCAGACCTCCACAGAAAAGAGATCTAGATCTCCACAAAATAGAGGTCTAGACCTCCACGAAAACACACTAATAATACTAATAATAACAAGACTGATAGGAATAAGACAGATTTATCTATTATAGCGATTCTGCCTCTGTGCATGACACATTTCTTATCCGGAATGAAATAAAGGCAACGCTTTTTGCATTCGGAGACCGCATATAATGGGCTCTGTGGGCGCTATTTTTATATAGGTGGTACCATTGTCCATGAACTCAAAAATGGAAGGGAAAAGCGTTACCTTTTTAAGGAATAATATTTCAAAATGACTATTGATGCAATGCATAACATATGATAAGCTATTATTGATAGAGGTGGTTATAATCATGGATGTTCAGAAGGAAGTAAAGTCACTTAGAGAAAGTATGAATATGAACAGAAGAGAATTCTGTGAATATTTTGATATCCCGTATCGTACAGTAACTGATTGGGAGTCTGGAAAAAGATCCATGCCAGACTACGTTTTCCGGCTCATGGAATACAAGGCAAGAGCTGAAAAAATGCTTGTAAAAGATCCGGATCGGGAGCCGGTACAGCGCTGCGACTAATGCTCTGGTAAAGTGCAAAGTGGGGTGTTCTTCGGAAAGTATAGTATCCTCATTTGTACTTGAAAAAGAGTAATAATACAGATGCTTGCGGAGCACTTTCTGAAAAACGTGAAATTTGATGAAAATTCTGGTAGTTTTTAAAAACTACTGCAAAAACTACCAAAGAACATACCAAAACAAAAAAGGTTAAAGATTCGATTAAAAAAAAAAAAAGGAAAAAAGCGGAATTCTTCCCATAAATAAAGGGTTTTTCCAAGGAAAAACGTGGTAAAAAGAGGGATTCCGGGGTGGTCCAAACGGGCTACAGATTTAAGGTGTGACAGGGTTACCAGTGAACCGTAATGGGGAATTACTGGTTACAGAATAACTGCTGTGAATGGATATTATTTTGCTTAAATATTGTTGGAATATTATTGCAGAGCAGACGCTACAGAAACCATATGACAGAGATTCGGATGAATGAGAGGTAAAATGGAAAGATTATATAAAGAATTGGAGAACTACGGCAAATCTGATTTTTATCCTTTTCACATGCCTGGACATAAGCGCAACAAAGCATGTGTGGAGGGGGATTTTCCCATTGAACGTGATATTACGGAGATTGATGGATTTGATGATCTGCACCACTCCGAGGGGATTTTACTTGAGGCACAGAATGCTTTATCCAGAATGTACGGCACCAGGAAAAGCTTTTTCAGTGTGAACGGAAGCACAGCCGGGCTTCTCACCGCTATTTCTGCATCTGTGAAAAAAGGCGGTCAGATCCTGGTGGCAAGAAACTGTCACAAGGCGGTTTACCACGCTATTTATCTGCGGGAGCTGGTTCCCACATACATTTATCCACAATCTGACAACGATTTGGGGATAAACGGCTCTATTTCCGTGTCTCGTGTGGAAAGATGTCTGGAAGAGAATCCGAAAATCGAAGCTGTTCTGATTACCTCACCAACCTATGACGGTGTAGTCTCAGATGTGCGTAAGATTGCAGAGACCGCTCACCGCCACGGGATTCCGCTGATCGTGGATGAGGCACATGGAGCTCATTTCAGATTTTCGAATTACTTTCCTGTTTCAGCAGCAGATCTTGGTGCGGATGTGGTAATCCAGAGTTTTCACAAGACATTGCCGGCTATGACGCAGACTGCTGTACTTCATCTGTGCAGCAACCGGGTAAGTGAGAAGCTGATCCACAGATTTCTGGGAATTTACGAGACCAGCAGCCCATCTTATATTCTCATGTCCAGTCTGGATGCCTGCGTAGCGAAGCTGGAGAAGGAGAGCGGACGTCTGTTTGATGAATTTACAGAGAATCTGGAAACCGCCCGTAGACAGCTTGGCAAGTGTAAATATATTCGTCTGGTTCCTGCACCTGGAGAGGATTTTTACGAAGAAAATGATACAGCTGGTACGGAAGCATTCGATTATGACCGCTCGAAGCTGATCCTGTCCACGCTGCACAGCAGCTTAAATGGGCCTGGACTTGCTAAGATCCTTCGGGAAAACTATCATCTGGAAGTTGAGATGACTACGGAAAACTATGTGCTTGCACTGGCAGCAGTAGGAGACACAAGGGAAGGTTTCCAGAGACTTTGCAAAGCCATAGAAGAAATTGACAGACAGGAAGCTGTGCAGGCAGAGAAAAATAAAGACATAACAGCTGAAATACCCGTTGAGAATTTAGAAGATGCAGCAGAGCTGGAAAATCAGAACTGCGTTAAATGTAATACGAATGATTGTGAAGGTTGTGACAAAAAAGATAACCGCAGTGGTGACCTGCGAAACGGAAAATCTACCTGTAAGTGCGGTCCTATGAAGCAGCTCATGTCTATTTCCCAGGCAATGGATGCCCCCGCCCAGCTTTGCCTTCTGGAAGAAAGTGTAGGCAAGATCGCCGCAGAATTTGTATATATTTATCCGCCGGGAATTCCCATTATAGTGCCCGGCGAACAGATCACTGGACTTTTTACAAGGAATGTGAGAAGATACATGGAGCAGGGCCTGAACCTTCACGGTCTTTGCGGAGAGAAGAACGAAACAATAAGCGTAGTAAAGGAGCAGGCAGAGGATTAATCCCCCTGCCTGATACATTATGGGAAAAATATTTTACATTATGGGAAAAAGTGCGTCCGGCAAGGACCACATTTATGCCAGGCTTGCGGCACATGAAGAGCTCCACCTGAAAAAGCTGGTTCTCTATACCACCCGCCCCATCCGGGCAGAGGAAGAGAACGGCAAACAATACTATTTCGTAGATGATAAGAAGCTGGAGGAGTTTCGCAGCCGCGGCAATCTGATCGAGGAAAGAGCTTACCATACGGTGCATGGAATCTGGACTTATTTTACAGCAGATGATGGTCAGGTGGATCTGGAAGAATCTGATTATCTGGGAATCGGTACTTTGGAATCTTATGTGAAAATGAGAGAATACTATGGGAAAGAGGCAGTCTGCCCGGTTTACATTGAGGTGGAGGATGGAGAGCGCCTTGCAAGAGCCCTGAAAAGAGAGTGCAGCCAGGAAATCCCCCGTTACGAGGAAATGTGCCGGAGATTTCTTGCAGACCAGGAGGACTTTTCCGAAGAGAAAATTGCTGCTGCGGGAATTACGAGAAGGTTTCAGAATGTTGATTTAGAGGAATGTGTGGAGGAAATTGCGGGATATATCAGACAATCGTAAAATGCAAAGCATATGCGGTCGGCGCTGTGAAGGCGCCATAGCCGCGGAATAGCTGACTTTCATATATGGTGATGTCGCTGGCAGGCGACAGATCCGTTTAGCGGATAAGAAAATGAATATATAGCATTGTACACACATTCTTAATCAGGTTTTCAGAATAAATTCACAAAAAACTATAGCATGATTTTGTCGTACATGATAGAATTAAGAGGAATACATTTAGAGCGTATTCGTACAAAATAAGCTGTAGAGGAGGCCGCGGACAGCAGCCTTTGACAATAGCGAAAATGATAGGGTGAGGTGATTCCGATGTTAGGGTTTAACGACATTATAGGACATGAAGAGATAATCAGACATTTGAAGAATGCCATACAGACGGAGAAAGTGTCCCATTCGTATATTTTTACAGGTGACCCTGGTTCTGGAAAGAAACTGCTGGCAGGAACTTATGCCATGACATTACAGTGCGAAGAAGGCGGTACAGAGCCTTGTGGACATTGTGATTCCTGTAAGAAGGCAATCGGCAAGAATCACCCGGATATCATTATGGTAACCCATGAGAAGCCAAATGTGATTACAATTGACGAGATCAGGGAACAGGTTATCAATGATGTGGATATCAAGCCATACTGCAGCCCATATAAGATCTATATTGTGGCAAATGCAGAGCTGATGAATCCCCAGGCGCAGAATGCTCTTCTGAAAACCATTGAAGAGCCGCCGGAATATGCAGTTATCATGCTTCTTACAAGCAATATCGACTCTCTGCTGCCTACCATCCGTTCCAGATGTGTACGTCTGGATCTGAAAGTAGTAGACGACGGTCTGGTGAAGAAATATCTGATGGAGCACCTTCACGTACCGGATTATCAGGCAGAGATCGACGCTTCCTTTGCGCATGGCAGTATCGGCAGAGCAAAACAGGCAGCGACTTCCCAGGATTTTGCAGACATGACACAGAATGCCCTCCGTATTCTGAAGAATGCAGACGGTATGGAAGTATATGAGCTTACAGAGGCGATCAAAGAGCTTTCCAATGACAAGCAGAACATCAGCGATTATCTGGACCTTTTCCAGTTCTGGTTCCGTGATGTATTGATGTTTAAGGCTACACGGGAAGTTGATAATCTTGTGTTCAAACAGGAAATAAATTATATAAGGGAACAGGCAAGCCAGCGTTCCTACGAGAATATGGAGAAGATTCTGGATGCACTGGAGAAGACCAAGGTACGTCTTCGCGCCAATGTAAATACAGAACTTGCTCTTGAGCTTCTGTTCCTTACGATCAGGGAGAAATAGAATGGCAAAAGTAGTAGGCGTAAGATTTCGGAATGTAGGTAAGATCTATTACTTCAATCCGAAGAAATATAAAGTAAAACCGGGCGATCATGTGATCGTGGAAACCGCCCGTGGTGTGGAGTATGGAAAGGTGGTGCTTGCACCTAAGGAAGTAGCCGACGATCAGGTAGTACATCCTCTGAAGGAAGTGCTTCGCGTGGCTACCCAGGATGACGACGACAGAGAGAAGTATAACAGAGAGCGTGAGAAGGATGCTTTCAAGATCTGCCAGAAGAAGATCCGCGAGCATGGGCTTGAGATGAAGCTGATCGATGCAGAGTATACTTTTGATAATAATAAAGTGCTGTTTTACTTTACCGCAGACGGCAGGATCGATTTCCGTCAGCTGGTAAAGGATCTGGCATCTATTTTCAAAACAAGGATCGAGCTTCGCCAGATCGGTGTAAGAGATGAGACCAAGATTCTTGGAGGAATTGGTATCTGCGGCAGATGCCTCTGCTGCCATACCTATCTTTCCGAGTTTGCACCAGTATCTATCCGTATGGCTAAGGAGCAGAATCTTTCTCTGAACCAGACCAAGATTTCCGGCGTATGCGGAAGACTGATGTGCTGTCTGAAGAACGAGCAGGAGACCTACGAGGAGCTGAACCGCAGACTTCCGGGAATCGGTGATACAGTAACCACTCCAGATGGAATCCAGGGCAATGTACAGAGTGTAAATGTACTTCGCCAGCTGGTAAAGGTAGTGGTAGAGATCGGTGACGAGAAGGAAATCCAGGAATTCCCTGTAGGAGAACTGAAATTCCGTTCCAAGAAAAAGAAAGTCAAGGTTTCCGAACAGGAATTAAAGGAACTGCAGGATCTGGAAGATAAAAAGGGAGATTCCAAATTAAATGATTAATGATCTTGTGAAGGAGAACGAACGGGTAGATGACCTGCAGAATGGATATTACATTATTCAGGATCCCCAGAAATTCTGCTTCGGTATGGACGCTGTTCTTTTGTCTGGATTTGCCAGGGTGAAGAAAGGAGAAAAGGTTCTGGATATGGGAACCGGAACCGGTATTATTCCGGTACTCCTTGCCTCAAAGACTCAAGGAGAGCATTTCACAGGTCTGGAGATCCAGGAAGAATGTGCCGAAATGGCAGGAAGAAGTGTAAAGTACAATAACCTGGAGGACAGGGTCAGTATCAGACAAGGTGATATTAAGGAGGCTGTCAGCATTTTCGGGGCAGCTTCTTTTCATGTTGTCACATGCAATCCGCCTTACATGATCGGGCAGCATGGACTGACCAATCCGCACATGCCAAAGGCCATTGCCAGACATGAGATCCTCTGTACACTGGAGGATGTGGTAAGCCAGGCGTCGAAGCTTCTTGGAGACAGAGGCCGTTTTTACATGGTGCACAGACCGTTCAGACTGACAGAAATTATGAATGTTCTGACGAAATATAAGCTGGAGCCTAAGCGCATGCAGCTTGTTTACCCATACATTGACCGGGAGCCTAATATGGTGCTGATAGAGGCTCTGAAAGGCGGAAATTCCCGTATCACCGTGGAAAGACCGCTGATCGTGTACGAGAAGCCGGGCGTTTATACCAAGGAGATTCTGGAAATGTATGATATGGTGTAGATTGCAGAAGGGAGAAAAATCATGAGTGGTAAATTATATTTATGTGCCACACCAATCGGAAACCTGGAGGATATTACGCTTCGCGTGCTCCGTGTTCTGAAAGAAGTGGACCTGATCGCTGCGGAAGACACCCGCAACAGCATCAAGCTTCTCAATCATTTTGACATCAAAACCCCCATGACCAGCTACCATGAGTACAATAAAGTGGAGAAAGCCTACACCCTCATTGAGAAAATGCAGGCAGGACTGAATGTGGCACTGATCACAGATGCGGGAACGCCTGGAATTTCTGATCCAGGGGAAGTACTGGCTGCCATGTGTTACGATGCCGGAATCGAAGTAACTTCTCTTCCAGGCCCGGCAGCATGTATCACAGCCCTTACCCTGTCCGGACTTTCCACCCGCAGATTTGCATTCGAGGCCTTTTTGCCCCCGGATAAAAAAGAGCGGAAAGCCATTCTGGAAGAGTTAAAAAACGAAACCCGCACCATCATTCTTTACGAGGCACCCCATCACCTGGTTGGTACCCTGCAGGAGTTGTACCAGGCTCTTGGAAATCGCAGGATGACACTTTGCCGCGAGCTTACCAAGAAGCACGAGACTGCATTTCGGACCACTATAGAAGATCTGATCGCTTTTTACAAGGATCAGAAGCCCCTTGGGGAATGTGTTCTGGTAATCGAGGGAAGAAGCCGAAAGGAAATGGAGCAGGAGTCACAGGAATCCTGGAAGGACATTTCCATTGAGGAACATATGGCGATTTATGAGAACCAGGGAATCGCGCGCAAAGAGGCAATGAAGATGGTTGCAAAGGACCGCGGCGTGACAAAAAGAGATATTTACCAGGCGCTTTTGGTGCAAAAATAGAGAAAAAACAGTTCTGGCAGGTGTTATTCCTGATAAGCAGACAAACAGGGTGGGATAAGGCGTATTTTTGACGGATATTCGTTGAAAATACGCCGTTTTTTTTACATCTGGAAATGGCTTTTGACTGGCAAAAACGGGGATTTTGTGCTATAATAAATTTGTATTTTTATGCGCAAAAACAGGAACAAGATCCGGCAGCAGAAAAGAGCCGTAAGTTCCTGTGAGTTTTAAATAGATCATAACAGGAGGAATATCATGGGCGAAACAAATACGGAATACGGAGCGGACCAAATCCAGATTCTGGAGGGCCTGGAAGCCGTACGTAAGAGACCGGGTATGTACATTGGAAGTACATCCAGCCGCGGTCTTCATCATCTTGTATACGAGATCGTGGACAATGCCGTAGATGAGGCACTGGCCGGTTATTGTACAGAAATAAATGTGGCAATCAATCCTGATAACTCCATCACAGTTGTAGATAACGGACGAGGCATCCCGGTAGGAATCAATCATAAAGCTGGTATCCCGGCTGTTGAGGTAGTATTTACCATTCTTCATGCAGGCGGTAAATTCGGCGGTGGAGGATACAAGGTATCCGGTGGTCTTCACGGTGTAGGTGCGTCAGTTGTTAACGCACTGTCTGAGTGGCTTGAAGTATCAATCTGCAGAGATGGAAAGAGATATGAGCAGCGCTACGAGCGCGGTAAGACAATGTACCCGCTACGCGAGGTGGGAGAATGCGGTGACGCCACAGGAACTACCGTTACCTTCCTTCCAGATAAGCAGATCTTCGAGGAGACCGTATACGATTACGATATCCTGAAACAGCGTCTCCGTGAGATGGCATTCCTTACCAAAGGACTGAAGATCATTCTTGTAGACAAGCGAGAGGGCATGGAGCGGGAGAAGACCTTCCACTACGAAGGTGGTATCCGCGAGTTCGTAACTTATCTGAACAGAAGTAAAGAGGCTCTTTATCCGGAGATCATTTACTGTGAGGGCGAGAAGGACGGTGTGGCTGTTGAGGTAGCCATGCAGCATAATGACTCTTACACAGAGAATACTTACGGATTTGTAAATAATATCAACACCCCTGAGGGCGGTACCCATATCACCGGCTTCAGAAACGCCATTACAAACACATTTAACGATTACGCCAGAAAGAATAAGCTTCTCAAGGACAGCGAGCCAAACCTTTCCGGTGATGACATCCGAGAGGGTCTGACAGCCATTGTCAGCGTTAAGATCGGCAATCCCCAGTTTGAAGGCCAGACCAAGCAGAAACTTGGCAACAGCGAGGCCAGAGGCGCTGTAGACAGCGTTGTAAGCAAACAGCTAGAGATTTTCCTGGAACAGAACCCTGCTGTAGCCAAGGCAACCGTAGAGAAGTCTGTACTTGCCCAGAGAGCCAGAGAAGCAGCACGTAAGGCCAGAGACCTTACCAGAAGAAAGTCTGCTCTGGACAGCATGTCCCTTCCTGGCAAGCTTGCGGACTGCTCAGATAAGAATCCGGAGAACTGCGAGATCTACATCGTAGAGGGAGATTCTGCGGGTGGTTCTGCGAAGACAGCCCGTAATCGTGCTACACAGGCGATCCTTCCTCTTCGTGGAAAGATCCTGAATGTAGAGAAGGCACGTCTGGACAAGATTTATGCAAACAAAGAAATCAAGGCTATGATTACTGCATTTGGTACTGGTATCCATGACGACTTTGATATTTCCAAGCTGAGATATCACAAGATCATCATCATGACTGATGCCGATGTTGATGGTGCCCACATTGCCACACTGCTGCTTACTTTCCTGTACAGATTTATGCCGGAACTGATCAAGCAGGGCTATGTATATCTGGCACAGCCGCCTCTTTACAAGATCGAGAAGAACAAGAAGGTATGGTACGCTTATGATGACGATGAGCTGAACGCCATCCTTACAGAAATAGGACGAGACTCCAACAATAAGATCCAGCGTTACAAAGGTCTGGGAGAGATGGATGCAGAGCAGCTTTGGGAGACTACCATGGATCCTGAGAAGCGTATCCTTCTCCGTGTTACAATGGACGAGGCTGCGACCTCCGAAATTGACCTTGTATTTACCACACTTATGGGTGACAAGGTAGAACCACGACGCGAATTTATCGAAGAGAACGCACGCTTTGTAAAGAATCTGGATATCTAGGGGAGATAGAACAATATGGATGACAAGATTTTTGACCAGGTCCATGAGGTGGATCTGGAGAAAACCATGAAAGAATCTTACATCGAATATGCCATGAGCGTTATTGCCTCAAGAGCACTTCCAGATGTAAGAGATGGTTTGAAACCGGTACAGCGAAGAGTGCTGTACTCTATGATCGAATTGAACAACGGTCCGGATAAGCCACATCGTAAATGTGCCCGTATCGTTGGTGATACCATGGGTAAATATCATCCTCATGGTGACAGCTCTATTTATGGAGCACTTGTAAATATGGCGCAGGACTGGTCTTTCCGCTATCCGCTTGTTGACGGACATGGAAACTTCGGTTCTGTGGACGGCGACGGCGCAGCTGCTATGCGATACACAGAGGCCCGCCTGAGCAAAATTTCCATGGAGATGCTTGCCGACATTAACAAAGATACTGTAGACTTCCAGCCGAACTTTGATGAGACAGAAAGAGAGCCGAAGGTGCTCCCATCTCGTTTCCCGAACCTTCTGGTAAATGGTACTACAGGTATTGCCGTTGGTATGGCTACCAATATTCCGCCTCACAATCTTCGTGAGGTTATTAATGCTGTTGTAAAAATCATTGACAATACCATCGAGGAGCAGCGTGAGACTACCATCGAAGAGCTTCTTGATGTTGTAAAAGGCCCGGATTTCCCTACAGGAGCCACGATCCTTGGAAGAAGGGGAATTGAGGAGGCATACCGCACAGGCCGCGGCAAGATCCGCGTGCGTGCAGTATCCAATATTGAGACCTTACCAAATGGAAAATCCCGTATTATCGTTACCGAGCTTCCATACCTGGTAAATAAAGCCCGTCTGATCGAGAAAATCGCAGAGCTTGTCCGTGACAAAAAGATTGACGGAATCACAGACCTGAACGACCATTCCAGCCGTGAGGGAATGCGCATTTGTATTGATCTGCGTAAAGATGCCAATGCAAATGTTGTGCTGAATCAGCTGTACAAGCATACCCAGCTGCAGGATACTTTTGGCGTGATCATGCTTTGCGTAGTACCGCAGGGTGACAGCCTTGTTCCGAAGGTACTGAATCTGAAGGAACTTCTGGAGCATTACCTGGCTCATCAGGAAGATGTTGTTACCAGAAGAACCAAATACGATCTGAATAAAGCACAGGAACGTGCTCACATTTTGGAAGGTCTGTTAAAGGCCCTGGATAACATCGATGAAGTTATCCGGATCATTCGTGCTGCCCGCAATGTTCAGATTGCGAAGCAGGAATTGATGGACAGATTTGAGCTGACAGATGTGCAGGCTCAGGCCATTGTAGATATGCGTCTGAGAGCTCTCACCGGTTTGGAAAGAGAGAAGCTGGAAGCAGAATATGCAGAATTAGAGGAGAAGATCCGAAAATTCCTGGCAATTCTTGCAGACAGAAATCTCCTTCTTCGTGTTGTAAGGGAAGAGATTCTTGCAATCGCTGACAAATATGGTGATGAGAGAAGAACTGCCATTGGATATGACGTATATGATCTTTCCACAGAAGATCTGATTCCAAGGGAAAATACGGTCATCACTATGACAAAGCTTGGCTATATCAAGAGAATGACGGTAGATAATTTCCGCAGCCAGAACAGAGGCGGACGTGGAATCAAGGGAATGCAGACCATTGATGATGATTACATCGAAGAGCTGCTGATGACCACTACCCATCATTATCTGATGTTCTTTACCAATACAGGACGTGTATACAGGCTGAAAGCATACGAGATCCCGGAGGCAGGAAGAACTGCAAGAGGTACGGCAATTGTAAACCTTCTGCAGCTTATGCCAGGGGAGTGTATCACAGCTGTTATTCCTATGCGTAAATTCGAAGAAGGCAAATATCTGGTTATGGCAACCAAGAACGGCCTTGTGAAGAAGACACCGATGGAAGAATACGCCAACGTACGTAAGACTGGTCTTGTAGCGATCACACTCCGTGATGACGATGAGCTGATCGAAGTAAAAGCTACAGACGATACCAAGGATATTATGCTGGTAACCAAAGACGGTATGTGCATCCGCTTCAAGGAAACTGATGTAAGAAGTACTGGAAGAAGCTCTATGGGTGTACGTGGTATGAACCTTGATCCGGGTGATGAAGTGGTAGCAATGCAGCTGAACTCTCAGGGAGATTATCTGCTTGTAGTATCTGAGAATGGTATGGGTAAACGTACTGCCATGAGCGAGTTTACCTGCCAGAACCGTGGCGGTAAAGGCGTGAAGTGCTACAAGATCACAGAGAAGACCGGCAATGTAATTGGCGCTAAGGCTGTGAATGAAGAAAACGAGATCATGATGATCACCACAGAGGGAATCATCATCCGTATCACCTGTGCAGGAATTTCCATTCTTGGAAGGATCACTTCCGGAGTGAAGCTGATCAATCTGGATGAAGGTGTTACTGTGGCAAGCGTTGCCAAAGTGCGCGAAAAGGTAGAGGAAACCCCTGCAGAAGGCAGCAGTGAGGAAACAACTGAAGAAGCAGAAGAGGTTTTTGCAGAAGAAGACTCACAGGATACAGATGAAGAAGAATAAAAGGAATCTGTAAAGAGATGGAAAAGAAAAAAAGAATATGGATCCTGGGCATTGCACTGGCACTTGTGCTGGTGATGTCCGGATGCGGCGTAAATCATAAGTCTCCGGAGGGAGTAGTGGAAGCTCTCATAAAAAATTATGTGAGCGGAAGCGAGAAAAAGGTGAAGCAGTGTTATTCCCAGAATGGTAATAAGGACACCAATGAGCTTCTTCAGAGCGAAATTGACGCTACCTTAAAGTATTTTGAAGCTCATAAGCCAACCAAGGTGAAGATTGAAGGAAGCGACAAGCTTTCCGAAAATGGAAATTATACTTATGTATACATTACCTATAACCTGGTATTGGAAAATGAGCAGGAATATCCTTGCGTTGGAACCTATATGGTGGAGAAAAAAGATAATAAATACTATGTAATGCCGCCATCTGATATTACAGATGAACTGAGAGATCAGGCGGCCACAGATTATGCCAAGTTTATGACTACAGATACTTACAAGAGTTATACAAAGGCATACAATGTATTTATAAAAAAGAATCCGGGATATGAAGAAAAAATTGCGAATAAGCTGAACGCAGAGTAAAAGAGGAGGCTGCTGCAGGATATTTGAATCTTGCAGCGGCCTTTTGCCATTATGGTGATATTGCCGATAGGCGACATGTCCGTTTTAGAAGTGAAAGGAGCTTGAAGATGAAAAGAATTATTGTAATGGTATTAAAGAATATTTTGTTTGTACCATATTACTGGATCATGTTGAACTGGTATGCTGCACATGTGGATAAATACACGGAAGAACAACGTTATGCCATGTTGAAAAAAATTGATCATGCAGCCAATCGAGGGGGGAATCTCCATATAGATGCCCATGGAGTAGAAAATATACCTTCACAAAATGGGTTTATGTTTTATCCCAATCATCAGGGGTTGTATGATGTTTTAGCCATAATGGAGGTGTGTCCGGTACCTTTTTCTGTAGTAGCGAAGAAAGAAGTTGGAAATGTTCCATTTTTAAAACAGGTTTTTGCATGCATGAAGGCATTTCTTATTGATAGAGAAGATATCAAACAGTCTATGCAGGTGATCATCAATGTGACCAAGGAAGTAAAGGCTGGAAGAAACTATCTTATTTTTGCGGAAGGAACCAGAAGTAAGAATGGAAATCATCCGCAGGAATTTAAGGGCGGAAGCTTTAAAGCGGCTATGAAAGCAAAATGCCCGATCGTACCTGTTGCATTAATCGATTCTTATAAAGCGTTCGATACTGGCTCAGCGAAGAAGTTGGATGTTCAGGTGCATTTCTTAAAACCAATGGAATACGAAGAATATAAAGATATGAAATCAACTGAGATTGCAGCAGAGGTAAAACGCAGAATTGAAGAGACAATTCAGGCAAATGAAAAACACTGAAAGGCCTTCCTGTCAGCCGAAAAAAGCACACTGAATAAAATTGGTGAAAAAATAAAAAAAATTAGAAAAAAGCTGTTGACAAGAAGTAACCTTTTAAGTATAATAACAAATGCGCTATGAAAAACGCGCAACTCCACAATTTAACATTGGTTAAGTAGTTCGGAGACTGGAGAAGTACTCAAGAGGCCGAAGAGGTGCCCCTGCTAAGGGTATAGGTCGCTAACGCGGCGCGAGGGTTCAAATCCCTCCTTCTCCGTTTTTAATTTTTATAGATTTTAGAAAATCTATAAAAATTAAAAAAAGTAGTTGACAAAGCTTCCTACTTATGATAAAGTAGAAAAGTCGTCAACAAAGACAAAAACTTCATCGAAAAAAGTTTTGAAAAAACTTAAAAAAGTTCTTGACAAACGAAAAGAGATGAGGTAAAATAAACAAGCTGTCGCAAAGAGCTGACAGCGAAACAACCTTGATAACTAAACAGTGAAACACATACGATTCTCGAAAATTCTTAACGAATCATCATTCAAAAGAATGAACTTTTTATAACAGTAATGACGAGAGATAACTAAGCTAGTTGGTTGTCTTGAGTACATCAAACACTTTATCAGAGAGTTTGATCCTGGCTCAGGATGAACGCTGGCGGCGTGCTTAACAC
>NZ_JBQKLL010000055.1:0-15866 GCF_052116245.1 Blautia sp. Sow4_E7 | reverse complement strand
TTTAATACATTCAGAGGATTTGCCTCGATGATATACCTTGTTGCTGGCAAGTTACAGCTGGCTGTGCCACGCCCCTTTTGACCCTTATCCACTAAAATTGGAGTTGAACCATTATTGCGTATTGTCAATCTCTCTCAAACCGGGTAGTAAAAATACGGCAAGCGCAACGATGATAATGCCAATTCCGCAAATGACAAACCATTTCTCAACTCCCAGCCGCTCCGCCAGAGGCCCGGAAATGACAAGGCCAAACGGCATGGCGAGGGAAGCGGCGCTTGTCAGTAGAGAAAAAACTCTCCCCAGATATTCTGGTTTGACCGTTTCTTGAAAAATCGCATTTTGCACACCGTAAAATGGAGCGGAAATTCCCATAACAGTACAGCACACAACAAAGACAAGAAATGCGTCTGGCGGCAAAAGCCCGGAGAGCATATTGCTAACGCCCATCAGGAGAACGGAAAGACCGATGGTGTACCGCCGTTTCTTAAAACCGCCCCAAATGCTCAGAATGACTCCGCCAAGCAGCATACCAACCGCAAAAGCAATTTCAGCGGCAGAGGCATGGGCCGGTGTTCCTTTGAAGTATGACATACAGATGAGAGGAAAAAGCGTACTGATTGGCATATAAAAGAACATATAAATTACACCAATCCAGAGCAGAGCAAAGAGGCCCCTGTTTTGCTTTAATACCACATACCCCTCTTTCATATCCTGTAAAAACTGTTGTCTTTTCGTTTCTGGACATAGTTCAGGCGTTGGTATGGACGAAATCGCAACAGTCACACAGGCAAGGATTGCACCCACAATATCTAACAATATAATTGCATTAAGAGGCCAAACAGCATATAAAAACGCTGCGGCAGCTGGACTGATAATCGCACTTACTGCTTGCATGGTCTGCGTGTAACCAGCGCATTTTGTAAGTTCCTCTTTTGGCACAATCATAGGTGTTGCTGCGCTGAATGCTGGAGAATGAAAAGCAGTTCCCGCACTTCGGATTAACAGGACAACCATAATAGACCATACGGGCAATTCCATGTAAAACGCCACCAGCGCCAGAATACCGCCAGCGGCGGCAATTATCAAATCCGCACCAATCATTACGCTTTTACGGCTGTGCCGGTCAACAAAAGCACCTGCAAACGGGCCTAAACAGGCTTGCGGCAAAAATCCAATCAGTGTTGCCGCCGTCAATATGATTGCAGAATTAGTTTTCGCAACCAAATAAAAGATAATGGCCATTTGCAAAATACCGCTGCTAATAAAGGATATTGCTTGTCCGGCAAGAAGTGTAAAATAAGTTTTTCTCCATGAATTGTTGTTTTGGGTCATAATGCGAACCTCCTTTTTTATTGCATTGTTCCTTTGTTTCTGCAATAAAAAGCAGGCGTTGTCCCACAGAGAGGGCAGACGCCTGCATAACAACAAAGCACGAAAAAACACCACGATACAGTTCAAAGACTGCTCGTGTCAAACCTACGTGTTCCTTTGCATACGCACGCAAAAAAAGCCCACCATCATGTGGAAAGGTACTTCTACTTTTTATTGCTTATTAGCGTACACAAATTAACACACGTAAGCCTCCTTCCAATCTCAAACTGTCGCACAGTATAACACACATCCGATAGACTTGTCAACCATTTTTAACCTTGTTTTCCATCTTGTTTTTCCATCTCTTACGGGCAGTAGCAAAGCCAGGCGAGCCAGTCAACGGTCAAGATGAACGGCGCTTTCAGCGCCGCCGTTGACAGTCTCGCCCGTCTTTGCTAATGGGTAATCAAGGCGGGAAAGCCATTTTAGGGCTTTCCCGCCCATTTCAATTTTGGGAGAAGAAAGGCCCCAAAATGAACGAGTGCGGCCAAACACTTTTAGGGATTGGCCACCTTGTCCACCCATCCAGCGGGGCGGCGGGGAACGGTCAAGGCCGGGCGTCAGCCCATTCATTTCAGCCTTGACGGTTTCCTGCCGTCCTGCTACTTTTCCCGGAGTGTGGCCACACATCTGGTCACGGTGTCCAGAGCTTTGGGACTTTTTGTCCCATAGGCCGGGGGCGGAGGACGAGGGACGGGGGCTTTCATAATACGCCCTGTCTGCTGCTGAAATCAGCCCTTTGTTTCCGGCTTACCAGCCCCAAACAAAGCCCTGCTTTCCTGCCGCGTCAAATGCCCTTGCCCTCCCCGGCGGCAACGGTATTTTCAGGGCAACGCCGACAGAGCGTATAACACACTACACTTTGCTCCGCAAAGTCGTGTGCCAAATGGGGCGCTGCCCCCTTTGGAAACCCCCGCAACAAACAGGTGCTATGCACCCAGCCGGGAGCATAGCGCCGTTTGTTGTCAGCAGCCCGTTTCACGGTCTGCGTGTAGTTCCTTGTAAACTGACCTAAAGGTAATGATAACGCCCGCAATCGGCACAATGACGTTTTCCGATAGGCTGCGTATCATATTGAATATGCCCGCGTTCCACCCGGCGGGGGTTGTGCCGACTTGCGTTGCGATTTCTCCAACCTCTGTATTTACGCTGTCGAACAGCCCGGAGAGATTAGAGAGTATTCCGTCTGTCAAAATGCCGCGAAACCAATCTTCAATCATCTGCCATATCAAAAGCTAATCCCTCCTTTCCCGCGCCCTCCCGCGTGAAGCGGGAGAGCGCGGCGGGTAGTGTTAGTTTGTGGCATTATCCAAACAGGCCGGAGAGCAGCGGGACAAGGGTAAGGCCGATAAGGGCAACGCCGCCGCCCGCCATCAACTGTTTCATGCCCTGCGACTTTGCTTATGTGTGATAAAGAAGTAATAGAAGTGTAAAAAATTTTGCCGTTCCTATCCGGCACTTGCGCAGGGTGTCGGATAGGTCGGGCTTTATTCTTCGGGCAAGTCAATCTTGCCTACAAAGCTGTAATAAATATCAATGCGCTGGCGGCGTACTTCGTTCTCGTCATACTCACATTCATAAACAACGATTTTCTCCACCATTTCACGCAAAAGAGTGTGTGTCAGTTCTTCGATAGAAAGGTACTTGCGGACAACGCTCATAAACTTTTCAGCGTTTACCGTGGCTTCCTGTGCCTTGTCCAGCTCGCCCTGCAAAGCGGCGGCTCTGTCTTTCAGTTCCCGCTGCTCGGCTTCGTAGTCTGCGGACATTTCCATGAAACGCTCATCACTGATTTTCCCGTTTACATTGTCCTCATACAGACGCTTGATGTAGCGGGAAAGTTCTGCAATGCGGCTCTGCACCTGTTCAAGCTGCTTGGCTGCCGCCGCCAGCTTCCGCTTGCCGCCCATTTCATTCTGCTGGATAAGCAGCTTCACGAACCGGGCTTCGTGCTTCTGTGCATAGGCGGTCACTTTCCGCAGATTGTCCAGCACACCCGCCGTCAAAAGGTCGGTGCGAATGAAGTGCGCCGTACAGTCGGCGGTGCGCTTCTTATAGCTGCCGCAGATGTAGCAATCCTGCTTTCTCTTGTCGGTCTGATACCGCTGCTGGTACATCACATGACCGCAGTCGGCGCAGAACAGCAAGCCGGAGAACAAGCCCACATCATCGTAGCGGTTGGGGCGTTTGCGCTGCTTGCGTAACTCCTGCACCCGTTCCCATGTCTGCAAGTCGATGATTGGCTCATGGTGGTTCTCGAAAATCGCCTGTTTCTCAATGGGATTGTCTATGCTGTGCTTCATCTTGTAGGACGGTTTTTCCGTCTTGAAGTTCACAAGACAGCCTGTGTACTCCCGGTTTTCCAGAAGATGAACAACAGTATTGGTCGCCCACTTACATTCATAGCCGGGGTGGTAGCGGCGTGTGCTGCCTGTGCGCTGGTATTCCAGCGTCCCCGGCGTGGGGATTTGCTGCTCGGTCAGCATACGGGCTATCTTGGTAGGCCCGTTTCCGGCAAGGCAAAGCTGGTAAATCTGCTTGACTACCGGGGCGGCTTCCTCGTCAATGATGAAATTCTCGTCATCGTCCATGAGGTAGCCGTACACGGGCTTGCTGGTAACAGGCTTTCCGCTTAGACCTTTTGCTTTCTTAACTGCCTTGATTTTTTTGCTCGTATCTCTCACCATCCATTCGTTGAAAAGATTACGCAGCGGGGTAAAATCGTTGTCGCCCATTGCGCTGTCCACTCCGTCATTGATAGCGATAAAGCGGACGCCTTTCTGTGGGAAAAGCATTTCTGTGTACATTCCCACTTGGAGATAATTTCGCCCTAAACGTGACATATCCTTGACTATGACTGTGCCGACTTTTCCGGCTTCAATGTCTGCAAGCATGGCTTGAAACCCGGGTCTTTGGAAGTTCGCACCACTATAACCATCGTCCGTGTACCAGCAGAGATTGGTAAAGCCGTTCTGCTTGGCGTAGGTTTCTAAAATGCGCTTTTGGTTGGATATAGAGTTGCTCTCCCCCTGCAATTCATCTTCATGGGATAATCTCGGATAAAGGGCGGTAATAAGGTTTTGGGTTGTCTGTCTTAACATGGTTTCCTCCGTTTCTGACAGCCAGCCCCACTATTCCGTACTTCGATTGTACCACATGGCGGGGCGGCGTGTATAGCGGCAAAATGTGAAAAATGCTTCTTTACCGCCCGTCATATTGCCGATTTTTGTGTAGCAGCTTCCGCTTCCAGCACCTTAGCCATTTTGTCGGCTGCGTTTTCCGTGGCACTCTGCTTGAAAAAGCCGGACACCACAAGAACAGAGTTCCCTATGCGGATTTCCGTCACGCAGTCGGCGGGTGCGGTGCTTTTCATGCTGTGTTTGATATGCTCTTTTTTATCGGTCATAGGCAAACTCCTTTCAATCGTTCATCAGCTTTTTCAGCCGTTCCATTTTCTCCTGTGCCTTTTCCCTGCGGAAATTCACGCCGGAGCAGCAGACAGGGGTACACATCTCTGTTACCCGGTCATAAATCCGCTTGTGGGCTGTGTCCGGGGGATTGTTCAGCTCGTCAAGGCTTAGATTGGTCGTGACGATCAGCGGCTTTTCGCTTCGGTAACGACTGTCAATCACATTGTAGACCTGCTCTAAGCCGTACTCTGTTCCACGCTCCATTCCAAAATCATCAAGAATAAGCAGCGGATAGCGGCAGAGCTTGGAAATATATTCGTTCCTGCCCTCAAAGGTGGCGGCAAGGTCATTGAGGACAGCGGCGAAGTTCGTCATTTTTACGGAGATTTCCTGCTCCATGAGGGCGTTTGCAATGCACCCGGCAAGGTAGCTTTTGCCTGTGCCGACGCTGCCCCAGAGCAGATAGCCGATGTTCCCGGCTTTCATGTCCTCCCAATGCTCCACATAGAAACGGGCGGTTTTCATCTGCGGGTTTCTGCCGTTGTCATTGGCAAAAGTCCATTCCCGCATAGCCGGGTCGGTAAAGCCCAGGCGTTTCAGTTCTTCTACCTTGTCCCGGTGCTTTCTCTGCTGTTCGGCGGCTTCACGCTCCATGCGCTGCGCCCGCTGGCAGTCACACTCTGCCGGGTGTCGGTCACGCCCGAACAGGGCAACCTTATCAGCCGGAAAATAGGCTTCTTTCGGTGTCCGGCACTTGCCGCAGTAGAGTAGACCGTCCTCACCTGTGTAGTCCTCCGGCTCGGCGGTGGCTGCTGGTATCTGTAAACTCATATCTTCAAAAGCTGGTTTCATAGACTTTCTCCCTCCTTGTAGCTGTAATCGGGTATGCCCTTTTTCGGGGCAGCTTTAGCGGTATCGTCAGCCGCCCATCTGCGGATAGTGGCGGCATGGTTCTTGTATTTCCTCCCGGTAGAAGCGATATAGCCGGATAGCCGGTCAATGTAATACTCCCATTTGTCGGGCAGTTCTGCTTTCAGTTCAGAAAGCTCTGTATCTGTCAAAATCACATTTTTATATCTGCCGTAAGCTGCGGGGGCGGCTCGTCCCGGTTTTAACTCTCTCTCTTTTTCTATCTCTATATCTATCTCTTTCTTTATCTCTATGCTTTCTTTTATTATAGCGGTTTGTCTCCCAATATCAAACCCAAATAAAAGAGCTATGTAAAGGCAATCCGAAGATTGCCCCAGGCATCATGCCTGTTACGGATTATACCGGTTCGTTGTCCTCCTCATCAGTGGCAAAGTCAACATCATCGTCGTCCTCAAATTCCTCGCTGTAGCCGTAGTCCTCATCATCGTCTACATAGTCCGCATCAGGGTCAGGCTTCGCAGCTTCTTTTTCTTTCTTCTTTTCCTGTAACTTCTTAAAGGCGAAGAAACCACCGCCGCCAGCAAGGGCAAGCAGAGCAAGGATAGCCGGAATCATATTCGTCTTAGGCTTCTCCTCAGGCGCAGGCTCTGTGACCTCAGGCTCCGGTTCCGTCTCGGTCGGTTCTGGAGTGGTTCCAACCACAGGTTCGGTATACTTGGCAGCTTCTTCCTCGCTCATCAGCATCAAAAGGTCGGCTTCGTCCACCTGATTCAAGAAGTGAACGGTCTCGTTTCCTTCATCGTCACGGTCGATGATGATATAAAAGTAATTGCCGTTCTTTGTGACCGCAGTAATGAATTGTTTGCCGGTTTTGTCAGGCGAGCCGACATCATCAACCAGTGTCAGGTTGCCATCGGGAGTGAGGGCAGATTCGCTGGCATCCGCCCCGGTGTCCATATTCTGCATGAACATATTCATGAACATCATAAGCAGTGCCATATCCATTTCGCTGTTCTGCTCGGCTTCCTCAATCAGCTCCAGATAGTCACCGTGTACATAGCCATGCTTTTCGGGAACGGTGATTTCATACCAGTCTCCCTCGGTCCCGATCACCTTTACTTCCTCGCCGGGACGAAGCTGGTCGATGATCTCATAATCCATGCCTGCACCGGTACGCACATTTAGCCGGGAACCGTTCGTGACCACCTTGCCGGTTCCCATGCCATCGTCCTCGGTTTTCCCGGCATCATACTTCCAGTCCTCGCCGTTGAAAGAAAATACCACAGTACCATCTTCATCTACGGATACGCTGTAAGGAAGCTCTTCCGCAGTCTGAACCGTGGTTTCCGCAGGGGCAGTTTCCACGGTTTCGATACTGGAAGCCGCTGTCTCATCCGTATAGGCGAAAGCGGTTGTCGAAAACACGCTCATGCAAAGCACAGCCGCCAGAAAAGCGGCACACAGTCTTTTAATCTTCATTCTGCATCTCCTCCTCGTTCATAGCGTTGATTGTCTCAGGCTTCGGAGCCATATCCGCAGCAAACATACGGAGCAGCTCAGAAAGCTGGTCAGGGGTCAGGTTCGCAGCGTGAACCATTTCATGGATTTCGGAGTTTTCCTCCTCACGGTATCTGCGTTCCAGGTCTTTTACTCTGGCATCCCATTCAGCCCGTTTCCTGCGGGCTTTCTCAAGGTCTGCACCGATTCTGTCTAATTTGGCACCCAATAGAATGTCCTCCTTAATTTTGGATTCTGCCGAAGCAGTAAAAATGCTGTTGCCAGTAACTTGTTTCAATCGAAGCATAAGAGATCGGGTTTCCACAGTGAATCATCATCCCATTGCCGACATAAATACCAACATGCGATGCACCGGAGGTATCATAGGTGTCTTGGAAGAAGATGAGGTCTCCCGGCCTTGCAGAGCTTCGAGGGATAATATCACATACACCCATCAAACCGTTTGCGGTCAATCTGCCAACGCTCCAGCCATTGCCGCAGTTATTGATGACCCACGAAACAAAACCGGAGCAGTCAAAGGAAGTGGAGGGACTGCTTCCACCCCAGACATACGGGTATCCCAGATACTTCTCAGCTTCCCGGATCATGTTGGCAAAGCGGGTATCCGTCAGAGCTTCGCCCGGAATATCATAGTCGGTGTATTCGCCGGTGACTGCATAAATGTCGTCCCCGAAGATGTCCGGGCGGTTCCCGCTTGTCTGGAGGAGTACACGGTATCGCTCCAATTCATCCTCTGTCAGACCGGAGCTTCCGATCACACGGTTCAATCCCTTGTTTACCAGCTTCACATTCAGGATATAATACTCATACTCAACCTCAACTTCGTACTCGTATTCCTCCGTCGTGGTCTCGCCGGTTTCCGGGTCTGTGGATGTCGAGGTGCCGGTACGGGTCTCTGTACGGGTTCGGATTTCCACTTCTTCTGTCAAAATTAACTCATACTGCTGATCGAACAGCCACCGCAGAGTGCTTTGCACTTCTTCACGGGCGTAATCCTCAAACTTCACAGTCAGATATGCCGCCAGCTCATAGGGATTGTGGTTGATCTCATCAAGGTCATAACGGTATTCATCGTAACCGCTGTGAGTGCGCTCGATGTTGTTGATCTGATTTCTCAGGGCAGCTTCCATCGCCTTATAATCATTGTCTGCCCCGATGATGTCCTCGTCCTCGGCAGTAAAGGAAGTCCCCAGAATCACCTGCGTCCCTCCCTGAAACATGGCAGTGCAGGACGAGAACATACTGCAAATAAGCATAAAAAGCAGTCCCGCCGCCAGAACAAGCAGAATGACTTTGGAGTGCGTGGTGCAAAACTCCGTGGCTCTTTCTGTGATTGTCTTGGCTCCCTGGGCTGCTTTTTCCGCACCCTTGGCAGCTGTTGTCTTTGCCGTACTGTTACCGGCTTTGGCAGCTGCATATTCTTTCTTGATTGCCTGTTTCTGCTGCCAGCGGGAAAACGGGTTGGAACCTGCATTGGGATTATCCTTCTTGAACTTTTCATAAAGGGCATCCACATTGGCTTTGTCTGACTTTTGCACCAACTTATCGGCCTTATCATGGGCTTTCAGTTTGTGGCTGTAGATGGCGTGATCGACGGTGTAGGCAGTGGATTCCACTGCCTTTGTCGTTTCCTGTGCGGACTGAACACCGACATTATCATCTTCATACTCCGATACCGCCCGATGCACCTTGGATGTGAGGGTCACAGCCGTACCACGGGTAGCAAGCTGTTTTGCCGAAGATGGGCGATCCGTAGCCACGCTGTTGTCCGCCTTGCCGAAACGGAGCTTTGCCTTCCGGGAACCGGCGGCATCCGTTTCCTGACGCAGCTTGGTTGCCTTCTTTTTGGAAGCCAGCTTATCTACCGCTTTTTCTGCTTTGTCAGCCGCTTTATCCGCACGGTCAGCAGCTTTCTTCACCTGAGAATCCGCAAGGTCATCTTCGGTGAAGCGGAGTCGTGTCGGTTTCTTCGCCATGCCTTACGCCTCCTTTGTTGCCACCACCTCATTCAGCTTCGTGGTCATAATGCGGTAGAGTTCCGTATCGGTCGGGAACCGGTCAATGAACGGCAGGATCACATTGCCATAAAACAGAAGCCCTTCGCCCTCGCCGGAATTGGTCACATAGGACAGCTGGTGGGGAGAGATATTCAGACGCTTCGCCAGAATCCCTCTGTCCTCGCTTGCCTGATTCAGCATATAAATGAAGTCGGAATTTTCGAGGATATTGGCAATCTCCGGGGAACGAAGCAGGTCTTTGACATTCTGGGTGATGCCGGTGGGCAGGCCGCCCCATTTACGGAATCGCTTCCAGATTTCTACGGAATAGGTTGCTGTCTGCTCCTCCTTCAAAAGCAATGCCGATAGGTCAGACCCTTGCGGGTCTTTCGCCCCGGCCCACACCGTGCAAGCAACTTTCATTGCACACGGCGTTCCATGGGATAAGTCTTTATTGCTAATACAGTTACTTCAAAGTCTGGTTAATTGTTATAAGGTTAACTGCTTCCAATCCTGCTTTGGCTCTCCATTTGTTAAGCTTGGCAATCTTGGCAGGTGCCCTGCAATCGAATAAATCAATGAGGGACTTGATGATTTTCACGTCAGTAGAATAGATAAGGCGCTTTATATCCTTGTGAACGATTCTGAGGTTGGCATATTCATCCGTACCACCTTGGCTTGGTGGATTAAGATATATGCACTCCACATCCTCAAACGCAAGGGACACCTTTGAGAGTTCACACTTACCTTTAGATGCCACAAATCGTGACAGGCGGTTATCACAAAATTCGATACTATGTTTCGTATCGTTGTCTCTGCTTAACTTCAACAGCGTTTCTCCGTATTTAGATTTAGCAAGCATGCGGTGAATACGTTCACGTCCCTGTGGGGTGTAACGATTGGTGTCCACTTGGAAGAACATCGGATTCTGCGTTCTGCAGTAAGCTACAGGAACAACAATCATTCCATTGATATATCTAACCTGCTTCGACTCCCCATACTTCTGATAGAAATATTCGTCCATTGCACCTTTCAATGTCGGTGGTCTTTCCTTGGAGAGGTCTGCACGACTGTTCAGTCTCGTCTTCATGGTTATATCAATCGACGGGAACAGTCTGTGAACATCCGCATTTATCATGGTAGCCATGTTATAGTACTGGTGCATACCAATAACTGCTTGGTTGTATCTGATGAGGTCATCGTGCTGTGATTGTTCACTCTCATGAGATTTACAGGCTTGAGCCATGGCATTTTTCAACTTCGCTTGTTGAGAATTGATGGCTTTGTCGGTCATATGAGACTTGATAGACCATTTCTTTCCCTTCTTGTAAAGCTTAAATTTTATGCCGAGGAAGTCGCTGTAGCCTTTGGTAAGATTCGTAATTCGTGACTTATCTGGAGAGGTTTCCAGCTTTAGTCTGTCCATCAGCCATTGCTCGACCGCATGCTTCAGCTTGACAGCGTCAGAATACGACTTGCAAAATATCTTGAAATCATCCGCATATCTCACTATGTGACACTCTTTCAAGCGGGACTGTCGCAACTTCTTGTACAGGTTTCCTTTATTCGGAGTGCCATTTTTGTTCATATAAATATCGCTTTTCAGAGGATGCTTTGCAGGCATTTCCTCCCATTGACTGGCTATCCACCAGTCAAGCTCATTCAGAACAATATTTGCCAGTAATGGACTAAGTACACCACCCTGAGGCGTGCCTTTATCGGGTACCGTTCTAACCCCGTTTTCTTCAATGGGGGCTTTCAGCATCTTTCCTATCAAGGAAATCAGCCTTTTATCCCGAATTCCCAACGTCCATATCTGTTTCAGTAGCTTCCCATGGTCAACGTTATCAAAGAATCCCTTGATATCTACATCAACTACATAGTGGAATCCGTCCACCTGCGCCAGTTTGTAACACACGGCAACGGCATTCTTAGTGCTACGATTCGGTCTGAAACCATAGCTGTGCCGATAAAACTTGGCTTCGCATATAGGCTCCATAACCTGCAATACGCTTTGTTGTACAATCCTATCTATTACAGTAGGAATTCCTAATGGTCGCATTTTTCCATTCGGCTTTGGGATATACACCCTTCTGACCGCTTTGGGTTGATAGTTAAGGATTTTGTCCCTAACGCATCGAACCAATGCTTCCTCTGACATCTCAGCTAAGTCCTTAAAGGTCTTACCGTCGACACCGGGCGTGTTGCTTCCTTTGTTTGATTTGAGATTACGATATGCCATTTTGATATTGGCATCTGAACCGATAATACTTATCAGATCCGTGAAAATCTTTTTGTTCGCACTATCCGCATATAATGCATCCTGTACTTCGACCATGCCGTAATACTCAGCATGACGGATAGCACTTTTCTTTAACAATTCCTTTCTTTGCATAGTCAACATCACCTCACTCTCGCAACGCACCTTTGATTTCTTCAATCGTGAAGATGATATAGACACGGCCTTCCTCGTCCAGCCAACCGTTCCGGGCTGAGAGGTTCATGCGGTCAAGCAGAATACCGTAAAGCAGCTTGGCATCGGTTGATACATTCCAGAAGCAATCCTCGGTGAATAGCACCTTCGGAACACGGTAGAATGCGAACATCTCCGCTTGCTGCCCATAGAAATAATCATACGTCACTCATCCTCACCACCTCTTTCTGCGGGAAATACTCTTTTTTCAGAGGGGTTCTGCGGAAAGTCGTATCCTTCAGTTTATACGGACATCTGACAAAATAGCAGAAGCGGTACTTCCATCGGGGTTGATAATACTCGCAGTCTTTGCAACATTTCGGCTTGTCACGGCGATTGCGTTCATACTCATACATATCAACGCACCCCCACTTCCTTCATAATCTTCCTGGTACACCAGCCGATGCAGGGATGATCCCGCCCATAAGGACAACCTTCACATTCCGACTTCGGCTTTGGGGATACGGAGATTAAGTAGTAACAATTTTCTTCGCCCAGACAGCAGCCCGTTTTATTGTTTTTCCAAAAATGACAGTAGCGGCAGTCGTTTGGCTTGTCTGGGGAATAGACGATTTTACTCAAAAATCAAACCTCCAATCTTTCAGATTTACCCATGAATTTTGGGCATAAAAAAAGAGCGTCTATCCATCCCCGATACAGGGGCAAATAGACGCTCTATGTACATGGTAGTATTCAATTTTATTTCTTATAACGGCTTAGCACTCGGAACATCCGCCTTTTGAATTAGCAAGGTTTTTAGCACGTTTTTTCGCCTAATTAGCTGGAAGCGCATTTTCATTAGCAAAAACGGCCCTTTTTCTGCTAATGATTAGCAGAAATTTTTGTCTTATCACAGCAGTTCGATTTTTTAGGGCTTGTCAAAAATCAGAATTTGAAGTAAAATTTGAAAACATTATTTCGTCTCAGCAATCACACTGGAATTTGTTAAAAAAAGCCGAAAACCCTTGAAAACAAAGGCTTTCGGCGTTGTTAGCTGGCGTCCCAAAGAGGACTTGAACCTCCGACCCCACGCTTAGGAGCACCACGCTACGGTGTCAAACACAGTTAAGCGAAGTGCTCCTAAGTCAAGTAAAATCAAGGCTTTTTTCGGTTCCGAATCCCGTCCGAGACAATCCTTGTTATTCTTTGTTATTAGCTGTACACCCCTTTATGTTAGCAAACCATTGGCATTTGCCACCATTTGGGGAATGTTCACGAGAAAGTTCGAAAGCATAAATATCGATCACCGGAAACCTCTGACAAAACGGAAATGGTGAAACAATATTCAATTTTTCGAATCATTCTTTTTACAGATTTATTATACTACAAGAATATCAATTTGTTAAGAACTTTCGTCCACAACTATTTCTGCATACTCTTTGCAAGAGAGGATAGAAGAGCAGCCATTTCAGGATTAGATAATACTTTTGAAAGCAGCTCTGCATCCACCCCTTCCGGCACCTGTACTGTATTAGCAGCTGATGCTTCATGGATCTGCGGATCTAAGTTCTTTTTATTATAGAAAGCATCTTCAAATAATTCCGCATTCCTTCTTCTGTCATCATCTATGATATGAGAATAAACATCTGTAATCATATTGACCTGGGCATGACCGGAATCACCCTGAACAGCTTTGATATCCCCACCATTGAGTTTCAATTTGTAAGTAACACTGGTATGCCTTATACTGTGAAACACGACAGGTGGAAGATCGTGTTCTTCAATCAGCTTTTTTAATCCCTTTCTCACAAAAGATCCACTGACAGGAAGTCCATATGAAGTAGCCATGATCAGTCCATAATCCTGATATTCTTCCCCCAGAACTTCTTTGATTTCCTTCTGAGAGTTTTTCCAGTCTATCAGCATCATTGCCACACTCTTTGGTAAGAAGATTTTTCTTACGCTACTATCAGTTTTTGGAGTTTTTAAGATACGAACGGTTTTGCAACGTTTGCTTTCTTCCGGAAAAATCAATAACACATCTTTTCCATCTAATTCCTTAACAGCTTCTTTTGAAACACGCTGCAGCTCCTTATTCACATATATGTAGGCTCTTCCTTCTTGAATTGCTTCCAGAGAGATGTCTACACAATCCCATGTAAGACCCAACAGTTCACCAATACGAAGTGATCCGGCAAATGCCAAATTCAATGCAAGTTTTGTAAATTCATCATCACATACTTCGATTGCGTACATTAATTGTTCTGCTGTCCAGATTTCTCTTTTCTTTGCTTTATGCTTTGGAACTGTCGCATGGATACAAGGATTCTTTTCCATAAGCTCCCATTTTACAGCTTGATCAAAAGCACTGCGAAGAAGTTTATGGATATCTCGAATAGTACTTGTTCCTACCGTTTCATTTAATCTTTTTCCAAAGATTGGATTGATTACTGCAGGTGTTTTCAGCAATGTTTGGTAATACTTCTCCATGAATCGGGTATTAATCTCTGACAGTTTAGTATCTCCAATAATAGGGATAATATAATTCCGAATCAGCCCCACATTCCCTTCATATGTAGAAAGTGCCCATTTATCTTTTCCATATAATACGACATACTCTTCAATCAGTTCTTTGAGCAGCTTGCATTTTGGAACAGAGATGATTCCCATCTCAGCTCGATATTCAATCTCTTTCGCTCTTTTCTTTGCCTCTGCCTTCGTGTCATATGTTTCCCATTTCTGTCTGCGTTTTCCCTCACTGTCATTGTAATGATAGATCACACAAAACTTGTTTCCCCGTTTTTTAATTGATGCCATGTATTATTTCTCCTCCATATTCTCTCTGTAATTTAACCAGTCTTCAAATTCTGCTCTGGGTATCCGGACCAACTCTCCAATTTTTACAATTGTGTAATGCCCTTTGTTTGCCCAATAATCAATGGTCGGCTTTGACACTTTCGCAAGCATAGCAGCTTCTGCTCTGGTCAAATAGTTTTTATTCCCATTTCCTCTACGAACACCGGACTTAAAAAGTTTCTTTCTTCTGAAATCTGCCAGTGCCATGTTTTCTTCTGCGGCAACTTCTGAATATTCAATGCGAGCATCCAAGTGATATCGATCCTGTCCGTCTAAAAATCTCTGAAAGCTTTCTTTCGTAATTCTTTTCTTATCCGCAATTACCACAAAATCAAAGAACTCTTTATAATTGGGATTATTTAAAATGGAATAAACTGTACTTCGTGTAGTCCCAAGTAATCGTGCCATTTCCGGCATCGTAATTGTTGCAGCTTCTGCAGCCAAATCTTTTTCACGATCAGCTCTGGTTCGGTAACGTGACTGGCTGGCATACCATTTATCAAATGCTTTTTTGGGAATACGCTTCCAATAGTCCACCGTAACAGTTTCAATATTTTCACGTTTTAAAATGTCGTATAAGACACTGTCTGTGACACCAAGTTCCTGTGCTAACTCCTGTGGGGAGTAAGACCATGCTTTCAATTCTTTCCCCGGTTCTTCGCCATTTACTTTTTTGTATTTCACCTGATTGGCATACCATTTCTCAAAGCTGGCAATATCTATCCAAGTCTTTCCTAATACAACTTTTGTTTTGAAGAATCCTTTATGAAGCAGCCAGTAGCGATCCGTCTTCTTTATTCCAAGCAGATCTCCCATTTCATGAACAGTCATCATTGTTCGTTTTTCTGATTCTTTTCTTTGATAAGGACTATTCTTAGCAATCTCATTTGCAACTTCATGAAATTCTGCATCCATCTGTTCACTGATCACAAGCCACATCCCCCTTTCTGTTTCATGTAATATAACGCATAATGCGAAATAATTTTAGTCTGTCAATGATGGTAAAATCATTTCGACCACAAAGAGAGCTTTACTCAGATTCTTCATTCTCATCAAGCCAGGCATCAAAACTCTTCTTGGAAATTCTGTATTTTCCTCCAACTAAGATCCAACGAAATTCATTTTTTTTCAAAAGATCATAAACAGACGGTCTGCTCACTCCTAAAATCTCCTGTAAATCTTTCACTGTATAACATCTTTTTTCTGACATCGTTCATTACCTCTTTCTTTCATATAGAAGGAGATTACTTACTCCTCTATATATCCCAATCCGAAAAGAGGCTTATACAACATGTCTTAGTAAATATTTGTCAAAATAAGGTAAGCGATGAATAACCACCCGTGTACGACTCCCAGGAGACCTCAGATAGGAAGGTCCCCTCGATTTTCAGGTAGTATTTTTTCTGTATCTGTTATTCCTGAACAGTTTTC
>NZ_JBQKLL010000054.1:0-18203 GCF_052116245.1 Blautia sp. Sow4_E7 | reverse complement strand
CTGAAGAACTGCCGGATCACTGTCGAAAAACTAAATCAAGGTAAAGCTCCATGCCAGCCTTTGGGCTGGCATATCTTTTTGGGGAGGACCAGTTATTTACCATATACGTTGCCCGCGTAAATATAAAAGGGGCTGTCGGAATGATATTTTGCTATCAATCTGACAGTCCCTTCTTTTTATTTCATTATAAACATTTATCGAATATCCGCGCCAAACTTGAATTTCAGGTTGCCGAGGATCTTCTTCACGAATCTCTCAATATCCTTCGGCTCAAGAGCCTTGTCATCCGGTATGAAGGAAATCTTGAATGCCATACTCTTCTTTCCTTTGCCCAGCTGCTCGCTGCGGTAGATATCGAAGAGCTCTACGTCACCTACCTGCTTGCACGCCTTCTTGATCTCGTTGGTCAGGCTGCCGCAGCTTACCTTCTCATCAACAACCACAGCAAGATCACGGGTCACAATGTCGTACTCGGAAATCGGTTTATAGCGCAGACCTTCCGGCATGTGTGCGGAAAGTGCTGCAAAGTCAACCTCACCAAGATAGATCTGGTTATTTGCCTTGCTGTCTTTCGGAAGCTTTAACTCACCAGCAACGCTGTTTGCAAGCTTACCGAAGGAACCTACACGCTCGCCGTCACAGATCACATATGCAGAAATTCCCGGATGGAGATACGGAACATCTTCTGCTCTCTCATAATCGAAGCTTACACCAAAGGAAGCTGCAAGTTCTTCCATGGTTCCCTTCAGTGTGAAGAAATCCTCTCCCTCGCCAAAGGCTGCAAAACCAACATGTGGGATCTCATTCGGAAGCTCTGTAAGCGGGAGTGCCTTCGGATAATATACATTTGCATACTCAAAGAAACGTCCTGCTGTGTTGCCTTTCTTCACGTTCTCAACAACGGTATTTAACATGGACGGAGCCAGTGTTGTGCGCATGATAGAAAGATTTGTGGTGATCGGGTTTAACAGACGGATCACGTTACGCTCTTTTGCATCCTCTGCAATATGGAGGGCGTCAAGGTCAGCATCGGAATAGAATGCAAGTGTAGAAACCTCAAAATATCCCTGGGATACCATCACCTGTTTTAATTTTGTTCTTCTCTTCTGTGTTGGGTTTAATCCACCGTTTGTAACTGCCGAATTCTTTAAGAAAGTAGGAACAATGTGCTCATAGCCATACTCGCGGATCACTTCCTCAGCAAGATCCGGCTCTCCTACTTCGATGTCTTCACGGTAACGCGGTGCTGTAACTGTAAGAACATCGCCATCACGCTCCACTTCGAAGCAAAGTCTGCGGAGAATATCAAGAACATTCTCTGCCGGAACCTCGATACCGAGGATCTTGTTGATTCCACTAAGTGTTGCATTAAATTTCTTTCCTTCTCTCGGTGCGCCAGCGCTCACATCAAATGCACTTGATGTGATCTCACCGCATCCAAGCTCTTCGATCAAATGAAGGGCACGTGCCATACCAATCTCTACCGTATACTCAGCGATACCTTTCTCATAATGGCTGGACGCATCTGTATTCTGTCCCAGACTTCTTGCAGTCTTACGGATGTTGTCACGCATGAATTTCGCAGACTCGAAGAGAAGCTGTGTTGTATTCTCTGTGATCTCACTGTTCATGCCGCCCATAATACCAGCAAGTGCTACCGGTTTGCTACCATCACAGATTACAAGGTTATTCTCGTTTAATTTAAACTCTTTTCCGTCAAGAGTCTGGATCATCTCCTCATTCTTTGCGCGGCGGACAATAATCTGGGAGCTCTCTAAGGTGCTCATATCGAACGCATGCATCGGCTGTCCGATCTCCAACATAACGTAGTTTGTGATATCGACCACGTTGCTGATGCTTCGAAGTCCGCAAAGAGCTAACTGACGGCGCATCCATCTCGGGGACTGGCCCGGAGTAATGTTTCTGACGACATGGCCTAAGTAACGCGGGCAGAGATCCTGTGCCTCTACTTTGATATCAAGGTTTTCATATTTATAATCGCTCTGTTTGTAATCGAGAGCCGGCATCTTAAGCGGCTTGTCAAGAACAGCAGCAACCTCTCTTGCGATACCTAACACAGACTGGCAGTCCGCACGGTTTGCTGTTACAGAAATGTCGAAAATGTAATCGTCTAAGCCAACAACTTTTGCAATATCAGTTCCTGGAACGGTGTCTTTCGGAAGGTCTAAAAGGCCGTAAACTTCAGCACCTGGATACAGGTCATCGTTTAAGCCAAGTTCTTCGCCTGAGCAAAGCATACCGTTAGATTCAATGCCGCGCATAGGTTTTGCCTTGATCTTGATTCCTCCTGGAAGGGAAGAATTGTCAAGGGCTGCTGGTGTGTGCATGCCAGCGTATACGTTCGGCGCGCCTGTTACGATCTGGATATCGTTTCCGTACTCGCCGCAATCTACTTTACAGTTGAAAAGGTGTGTTCCTTCTACCGGTGTGCATTCTTTTACAACACCCACAACAACACGGTCGATCTCAGCGGAGAGGTCGATCAGTTCCTCTACCTCAAACCCACAGCTGAAAAGCTTATCGCTTAACTCCTGGGCAGTCACATCAATGTCAACATATTCTTTCAGCCAACTAAATGGTACTTTCATGATCTTCTCCCTCCCTTATTAGCCTTTAAACTGCTTCAGGAAACGAAGATCATTCTCATAAAGCAGGTTGATATTGTTAATACCGTATTTTAACATGGCGATACGCTCGATACCGATACCGAAAGCAAGACCAGAATACTCATTGGGATCAATGCCGCAGTTCTCCAGTACCTTATGGTGTACGATACCGCCGCCGAGAACCTCGATCCAGCCAGTATGTTTGCAGAGCGGGCAGCCTTTTCCGCCGCACTCGAAGCAGCTTACATCCACCTCAACACTTGGTTCTGTGAACGGGAAATAGCTTGGACGAAGACGTGTCTTAACATCGCTTCCAAAAATTGCCTGGACAAACTTTTCCAGCATACCCTGAAGGTCACAGAGTGTAATCTTCTTATCCACAACAAGACCTTCCATCTGATGGAACATCGGGGAATGTGTGGCATCACTGTCAGAACGGAATACACGTCCCGGTGCCAGCATCTTGATCGGTGGATTCTTTGCATCCATAACTCGGATCTGTCCCGGGCTTGTATGGGTACGAAGTAAGATATCCTCCGCTACATAGAAAGTATCCTGCATATCTCTTGCTGGATGGTTCTTGGCTACGTTTAATCTTGTAAAGTTGTGGTCGTCATCCTCGAGCTCAGGGCCGTCGAAGATTTCAAAGCCCATTCCTGCGAAGACATCGATCATCTCGTTCTCTGTTACAGTAAGCGGATGAAGACCTCCTGCCGGACGCACCTTTGCAGGCATGGTGATATCAACCTGCTCGCTCTTGTTGCGGGCTGCAAGCTCTAACTCATCCATCTTATTCTTCATTTCCTGGTAACGTGTTTCTACCTGATTCTTAAACTCGTTGATCGTCTTACCAACGTTCGGACGCTCCTCCTTCGGAACGCTTCCAAGACCTTTCATCAGGTTCGCAATACTGCCTTTCTTTCCAAGGAAGTTCTGCCAGAAATCGCCAAGCTGTTCCTTGGACTCCACATGGCCGAGAGCAGCTTCCATCTGCTCTTTCAAAGCCTTGATTTTTTCTTCCATAGTCCACCTCATTCTTTCGGGTATCATTATATGTCTATCAGTATGGGAAAAGGGATTAAAAAAAGCCCCATCCCAATTGGGACGAAGCTGACTCTCCGTGGTACCACCCAGATTCCGCATAATTGCGGCACTCTAACGCCTATAACGGGACTCCCCGTCCTGCACTACTAGAATTCCTTTCGCACAGGCTGCTCAAGAGTGAATTTCCAAAAGATTCCTTCGGAAGGCCTTTCAGCCGATGAACCTTCTCTCTGTTATACCAGATGTTCTTCTGTACTGTCTCTATCAATGCATTTTACATATTGGTGAATGATAGCACAAACTGCCGGATTTGTCAAGTCTGCGGTGGGCAGGGGAGGAAGGCCGCTCTGATTGATGAAGAGTTTGCAGATGAGATGCTCCGGGGTGGAAACTTTGTACCTGCCATTTTCCTGGAAGTCTTTGAAGAAGCAACTAACGGACGCCATGGAAATGGTGTTTACCAGAAAGTGCAAAAAAATATTTGCTAATGCGACAGCTCCGACGGCTCTTCTCCCTGTTTATACCCGCTTATAAATAATTGGTTCATCATATCCAAAAGTTCTCTTTCCATTAACCTCCATACTTTCCGATACTTCCAGGCAGCTATCGGAAAACTTTTCCCAAAGCTTAAATATCATTACAGGAGAAAACTGGCTTGTACTACCTCCTTCCCAGATTCCATTCTTTTCATGGTAAAGTGCCGGTGTAAACTTTTCAGATTTTTTCAGTTCAGTATAATCAACTTTCTTCATAGAATTATATGAAAATGTATTCTTATCTTCTCCTGCCGGAATTTCATATGAGGAAAGAAGAATTCCGTCCTCAGTTTCTGTAATAAGGAAAAGATGCGGTGATGCATGACGTTTTCCATTGGTTTCATAATAAATTTCTTCAACAACAAATTTGCCATTAAAGTCCTTAGGTATATTTTTTATTTTATCATTACATATGGTATTTACATGTTCTGCATAAGGATATATTTTTCCAGCCTTCTGCATCATATCAAACTGCTCTTTGTTATCAAAATGTCCTGTCATCATTCCTACAAAACGATTAAGTTTCAGGATTCGTTTTATATCATCCAGATTTTCAGCAAAATAGATTCCCTCTTGCCGCTCGTTGGAAGACAGTCCTTTTTCAACCATATGATTCAGAAGTGCTTTCAAATCATTGTAGTAACCATTCAGATTATAGAGAATACATGGTGCATCCAGATGTTTCAAAGACACCTTCGACATTACTTCTGTAATTTCCTCCAATGTTCCAGTGCCACCTGGGAAGGCAATAAAGGCTTCCCCCAACTCAATCATTTTCTTTTTTCGCTCTGCCATATCCTTGGTCACGATTAACTTGATTAACCCGTCATGCTGAAATTCGTTTTCGATAAAAAAATTTGGCTCTACACCTGTTACTTTGCCTCCAGCTTTCAAAACACTTTCCGCAATTGCACCCATCAGTCCAGATTTGGAGCCACCATAGATTAGTGCGTTTCCGCTGTTTCCAATCCATGTTCCCAATTCCTCAACTGCATTTCGTAAGCATGGGTCATTTCCTTCGTTTGCACCAAGATAAACTGTAATATTCATAAAAAAATTTCCTCCACAACTCCCGATTGAACAAAATCGATGCGCGATGGCCTGCCAAGGCTGTGGCGCAGTTTTATTTTTATTAAAATAGCAGTGGAATTACTTTCCATAATCCGTTATTGTTAAGTTACCACACGAAACAACTGAACTAAGAAAGCTCCACTGCCTATGATAAGAATAACATTTTCCAGTCTCTTCCGCAATCGGAATTATGACGCTAATGCACCTCCGAATAGGTAGATGTAATTATTAACACTACTTATTCTGGAGGTTTTATTATGTATAAAGATATTTTTGAATCCATCCGCAATGAAGCAGAAAAACGTAACCTACGTGAAAGAACTATTCAACTGTATTGCTCTGATGTCAGCTACTTCCTTCGTTGGATTGGAAAAAATGTTTCTGATCTTACACTTGACGATGCAGAAAGTTTTCTTACTGCAAAACGTCTGGAAGGAAGGTCTCCTGAAACTCAGCAAACGATTTCAGTGCTTTTTTACGTGTTATTCTATTAAATTTTACCTATTAGCTTATATAAATGAAACTTAGCGATACTTAAATAGCCCGCTCTTAGAGGAAATTTAAAAGTTGCCGTCTGTGTCTAGTTATTTAACAGGAAGAGGAAGAATATATTTTCTCGCCCCTCCCATTGAACCGTGCGTACGGGTCTCTTATACAGATCTACAGCTTATATTCCAACTTTAACTATGGTGTTGTGAAGTTCAATCAACTTTCAGCATCCGATACCCCACGCCAATGTGTGTTTGGATATATTGTGGAGAGTTCGGTTCTTTCTCGATTTTTTTACGAAGTGTTGCCATAAACACACGAAGGGAAGCAATATCATTATCCCAACTACTTCCCCAAATGCTTTGCGTAAGGAAAGTATGGGTCAGAACTTTTCCTATATTTTTTGTCAACAGGCAAAGCAACTTATATTCAATAGGTGTTAAATGCAACTCTTCTTCATTCAAATAAGCACAACCTGCAGCATAATCTACACGAAGTTTTCCGTTTACAAAAACAACCGCTTCGGCAGGGGATACTTTTTGCATCATCGATAACCTTCTTTGCGTGACTCGTAGTCTGGCAAGCAGTTCCTCAACAGAAAATGGCTTTGTTAAATAATCATCTGCGCCAGCATCCAACGCATCAATTTTATCGGTATCTTCACTGCGGGCACTGATTACGATAATTGGCATGTTTGACCAAGTACGGATTTTTTTAATAATCTCAACACCATCTATATCAGGAAGTCCTAAATCAAGTAAAACAATGTCAGGATTGTGTGAAGATGTTTCTAAAATTGCCGATTGACCATCGGGTGCCGTCAGATATCGGTATTCGTGCGCTTTTAAGGTTGTTGTAATTAAATTTCTGACAGATGTGTCATCTTCTACAACTAATATTAGTGACTTATTCATATACTTTAACCTCCCCTGCCGGTAATGTAAATGTAAATACTGTTCCGTGCGGCAGATTATCTGAAACAGTAAGTTCTCCGCCGTGGGCGTTAATAATGGACTTGCACAAAGATAATCCGAGTCCTAAACTTCGGCGGCTGTCTGCAATTTGATTTGCACCGCTATAGAACATGTCGAATATCCGTGGCTTTATTTCGTCAGCAATTCCGTTTCCGTCATCCGATATAGATACGATTGCTTGTTTTCCCCGCTTTTCTGTCCGAATAACAATATGAGAGTTTTTAGGTGTATATTTGATAGCATTATCAACAATATTGATGATTACCTGAACAATAAGCTTTGCATCCATTTTTGCAAGAAGAAATTCTTCTTTGCTTTCAACGGAAATATGATGTTCTTCACTCTTTCGGTTAATATGATGTAACGCTTCTGTGATCACGTCATCCATCAAATCTTCCGTTATACGGAGATTCAACCGTCCTTCTTCAATCCGGGTTACAGCCAGCAAGTTTTCTACAAGGTTAATCAGCCACATGGAATCATCATAAATATCCATGTACAGCTGCTTTTTTGTATCATTATCAAAGGAATCGCCGTTGGACAAAAGATTGCTGGCATTACCGGAAATGGATGTCAGCGGTGTCCTCAAATCATGTGAAATAGCACGCAGCAGGTTCGCTCGCAACTGTTCATTTTTTGCAAGAATGGCCGCCTCCTGTTTCTCACGGGCATTTTTCTCATTTTCCAAAGCCAGGGCACATTCTCCGAGAATGGATAGTAGAATACTGTTTTCAAATGGATCAAGAGGTATTTCCCCCATCACGATTCCAATAACTCCATATACCATACTGCTGCTGCGAACAGCAAGGTACAGGCATTTTGCATTGGAAAGCGTTCCTGTTGTAGCTCCGGCACGTTTATTGTTTTTCAATACCCAGCCGGCAACGGCCTTTTCATTTTCGGAAATACACGATTCCAAATTTTCTTCAGTTACAGAAAAAATATGCGGCGTATCCAACACTTCTCCATCAGCTAAATAAAAAACGATATCTTTTCCCAAGAGTTTAATGAGCTGATTTGAAGTTGCAGATACAATTTCATTTTTATCTTTTGCCTGTTGCAATAGCTGGTTTGTATCAAATAACACTTTGGTACGGTAAGCAGATTGTGCCGCCTGTTTTGCTTGGTTTTTAATCCGTATAGCAAGAGAACCGATTAAAAATGCCGCCAAAAACATGATAATAAAGGTAACAGGATAACCCTGATCATACGCCTGCAAGGTAAATTGAGGTTCCGTAAACAGGAAATTAAAGACAAAAACACTTACAATCGAGAAAATTAGGCTGTATATCTGATGTTTCGTGATGACAGCGGTGACAAGAACACCTAAAACAAAAACAGTAATGATATTTGCTTCGTCAAATCCAAATTTCTGGAAAATCATTCCGACTAAACTGGATAAAATCAGAATCGCAGTAGATTTTAATGTATCAGTGACAGAGAATACGATATGGTTCTTTTTCCTGCCCCCTCTTAACTGATACACTGCCGCATTAGAAACCGTATCCGGAATAATATGCACATCCAGGTTAGGGGCATAATCAATCAATTTTTCTGTCAGGGTCGGTTTGCTGAGCAAATGCCGTTTTGTAGCAGAACTACGTCCGATCACAATCTTTGACACACCGGACAAACGAGTAAATTCCGCAATCTGAAACGGAACATCTTCTCCGTAAACTGTTTCTATTTTTGCCCCAAGCTGCTCAGCAAGACGAATATTTGAACGCAGGCGTTTTACATTTTCCTCGCTCATCACCGAAAAATCTGGGGTTTCTACAAACAGAGCCGTAAACTCCCCTTTAAAAGCAGAAGCCATTTTTGCGGCGGTACGGATAATTTTCGCATTGGATGGAGAAGAAGATAGACATACAAGAATATGTTCGCCTGTGTGATAATCTCCATGATTTTTTATGCGGGTATTTTCTGTGAGGATATTCACCCGGTCCGCACATCGCCGCAGTGAAATCTCCCGGAGAGCTGTCAAATTTTCTATTGTAAAAAAATTTTCTACTGCCTGATTTTCCTGTGTCTGTCTGTATACATTTCCTGTATTCAAACGGTTGATCAAATCCTGTGGTTCAATATCTATTAATTCAACCTGATCTGCATTATCAAAAATAGAATCCGGGATGCGTTCCCGTACAACAATTTCCGTAATGGATGCAACTGTATCACAAAGGCTTTCAATATGCTGAACATTGACAGTCGTATAGACATCAATCCCTGCATTCAAAAGTTCCTTAATGTCCTGATATCGTTTTGCATGACGGCATCCTTCGGCATTCGTATGCGCAAGTTCATCTACAAGGATAAGCTGTGGTTTTCTTTTCAACGCCATGCCAATGTCGAATTCGTCCAGTATCATACCATTATAAAAAACTTCTCTTGTAGGAAGAACTTCTAAGCCATTCAAAAGAGCTGCTGTTTTGGGACATGCGTGGGGTTCTACATAACCGGCTACCACGTCAATTCCCTGCTGTTTTTCCATATGAGCTGCTTCTAACATGGCGTAGGTTTTACCCACACCAGCTGCATATCCGAAAAAGATTTTCAAATGTCCTTTATTACGGTTTTCTTCATCAGCTTGGATTTCCTTTAATAACTGATCCGGATTGTGTCTGCTTTCACTCATACGGTCATCTCCTTGTACAAAAACATTATATAGAATAATACGTATATTTCAGAAAAGCATTTTAGCACTGACATTAAAATCGCATAAAGATTATACCACCTTTTCTTCTTTTTTTCCATTCGGGCGTGCAGACGAAAGCAGAAAACGCTCCGAAAAATCACGCAATTTTTCGACAAATAGACCCTTCATACAATTAATGTCATTTTGCCATATCACTCTCGCTGGTTTCTCAATCGTGTTGATGGGATGTACCGCAATGTCTATAGAGCCTGGAGTAATGACACTTTGCTTTATTTGAAGGGATAAGGAACAATACTCATCTTTCAAAATATCGTTGGAGTTTTCTATGATAAAGCCAAAATCAAGTTTATTATTTCCCAGCCCATTTATTATTTCACTTACAGAACCGTAGAACAGGTTCAGCTCATAGTTTGGGTATTCGCTTGAAAATTGTTCTAATAGATCTGCAATAGAATCTATGATTGCAGGTGTTTCAAATCCAATCCTGAGCTTAGAATCTGAAATAAGTTTTTGGGATTGATTTTCCTTGAGAAATTTATCCAGCTTTTCCATAAGAAAATAACCATAAATAAATGCTGCCAATACCACTATAAGTAAAACAAAGTCTTTCATATCACCAACTTCTTTCAAAAATTAAATATGAAAACATTTTTGAATATTTTTCGTCTCCCCAAGAACAAGCATGGTACTGTCCTTTAACAACTGCGTATCGGAACTTATTTTCAAATTCATAATATCATTTGTTTTCAGCGCCATAATATTGATGTTATATTTTTTTCGTATATCCAACTGACCGATTGTTTTTCCTATCCATTCTCCCGGTATAGATATTTCAAAGATTGCATGTTCTTCATCTAGTTCTATGTAATCGAAAATATGATCAGCACTATAACGGATCGCAACCCAATCGGCAAGCTGCCTTTCTGGATAAACAATTTCATCTGCGCCGTTTCGTAAAAGAAATTTTGCATGAACATCACGAGCGGCACGAGACACCACCATTTTTGCACCGAGTTCCTTCAAAAGGGACGTTACTTCCAATGAATTCTGAAAGTTATCTCCGATAGCCACAATACAAACATCAAAATTTCCAACACCAAGCGAACTTAAAAAATCCTCATTAGTCGCATCCCCAATCTGAGCGTTAGTTACAAAGGGAAGTACAGCATCAACTCGAGTATCTTCTTTATCTACCGCCATCACCTGATGATGCAATTCATCTAATTTTATAGCAATGTGCCGTCCGAATCTTCCCAGACCGATAAGTAATATTGATTTCATTTTTTTATTCTCCTTAACCTACTGTAATTTTTTCCTGAGGATATTTTGAAACGTTAAGCTTTTTTTCAGAAATGGTAGCAAAAATCAAGGTCAATCCTCCCACTCTGCCAAAAAACATCAGGCAAATCAAGATTATATGGGAAACAAACCCCAGGTCAGGAGTTATTCCCAACGATAACCCTACCGTCCCGATTGCCGACGCCGTCTCAAACAAAGCGGTCATAAGTGGAATATCTTCTGTTCTGCTAATTACCATTCCTCCGACAAGGAATAAAACGATATACATCAAAAAAATCGTAGCTGCATTTCTGATAGTGCCATCCGGAATTTGTCTGCCGAAAAAATGGGTGTGTTCCTTTTTTCTAAATACAGATAATGCCGATGAAACTAGAACTGCAAGAGTTGTCGTTTTCATTCCACCTGCAGTGGAACCGGGCGAGCCACCGATGAGCATCAGCATAATGATAAGCATTTGCCCAACTTCACTGAGTAAAGTCAAATCTGCCGTATTGAATCCTGCTGTTCTCGGCGTAACGGATTGAAACAAAGAAACCCATACTCTTTCTGTAAGAGGCACATTTGAAAACTCAAAATAAAAAAAGTAAAGAGCCGGTAAGAATATCAATATTCCTGTTACCATAAAAATCACCTTGCTTTGCATCCGGTATTTTTTAAAATGCCATTTATGATTCTTTATATCCTCCCAGGTAAGGAATCCAATACCTCCTGCAATAATCAGCATCATAATTACAAGATTTACAATCGGCTGTACAGAATAAGAGGTCAACGAGGAAAAAGGGGTTCTTATACCGATTAGATCAAATCCTGCATTGCAAAAAGCAGAAATAGAATGGAACAGTGAATACCATATTCCTTTCCAAAACCCAAAGTCCCTGCAAAAAACAGGGGCTAAAAGAACCGCACCAATGATTTCGATAAGAATAGTAGTCCGAATAATAAATTGCGTTCTCCGTACAATACCCCCCACCGTTGGAGCCGAAATTGCCTCTTGCATGGTACTTCGCTGCATCAACCCGATTTTGCGTCCGGAAACAACAGCAATCGCAATAGCAATCGTAATAATTCCCATACCTCCGATTTGAATCAGCAGTAAAATAACTCCTTGGCCAAATAAAGACCAGTAGGTTGCCGTATCCTTAATAACCAGTCCCGTCACACAAACCGCAGAAGTTGCGGTAAACAAAGCATCCAAAAAGGAGGTACACTGACCGCTTTTTGTAGCAATCGGCAGCATCAAAAGCAGACTGCCTAAGAGAATCACGGATAAAAACCCTAAACTAATCACTTGAAATGATGTTATATGTCGATGTCTTGATCTGTTTGTCTGTTGCATAACTATATCCCCATAATCTTAATTTCTTTTTTATATTTCCTTTATTCTATCTTTATTTGTATTAAATGGGCGTAAGTAAGTTTGTTTTGAAATTAAGATTGTATAAAGATGAGCAGAAGTCTGAAATCTTTTGCTCATCTTTTGAGAGTGCTAGTTACAGGATACCGTCCAACATCAAATTGACTTTCAGAACATTTACTGTTTTCTCTCCAAAAGCACCTAAAAATCTACTGTCGGTGCATTTTTCAATAATAGCTCCGACTTTTTCTTCACTCATATTATTTGCTTTTGCAATTCTTGTTACCTGATATTTAGCCGCCGCAGGGGAGAGATGCGGATCAAGTCCGCTGCCGGAACAGGTCACAAGTTCAACCGGAATGGCTGTTTCCTCCATATCGGGATTTGCCTTACGAAGCATCTGCACCCGCTTGGCAACCAAATCTTCAAATTCCTCACTTGCAGGAGAAAGATTGGATGGAACTGCATACATCAGCGTTTTACCGTTTTCATCTTTGTAAGTGGATACGTCAATATTCATAATGCGTCCCCACATATGCGCTTCATCGGTATATTTCTGTCCTAAAAGTTCGCAGCCATATTTTTTTCCATCCACTTCTATAATACTTCCGTTGGCTTTGTCAGGGAAAATAAGCTGTGCAATTCCCGTCACAATGCCCATATAAACGACGCCGCAAATTACAGTAAAAATCAGAAAGATAATTGCTGACTTCGGCAATACATTTTTTAATATTTTCATCACAGATCCTCCTTATGCCAACCCAAACAACACTAACAGCATATCAATCAATTTTACAAAGATAAATGGAGCAATCAGACCACCCAAACCGTAAACCAGCAGATTGCGTGACAGGAGTTTTCCGGCTGGATGCAGCGGCAGTCATTGGATTATCGCCCGTAATCATAATCGTTTTGATACCCATTTTCCTAAGGTCGGCAAATTTTTCCTTTACCCCTTGTTTGATAATATCTTTCAAATGAATCACACCAAGGATTTTATGATTTTTTGCAACAACAAGAGGTGTTCCGCCTTGTTTGGCTATATCCTGCACAATACGGTCACATTGGTCTGAATAGATACCTCCTGCACGTGTGATAGTCTTCAAAGAGCTGTGTTTCACTTTTGGGAACAACAATGCAAGTCGAGTTCTCGTTTGGCGTCCACCACTTTTTATTTCCAGAATAGGCACTTGTATCACGAGACTCCGTAATAACCGTATAACTTCTCTCATACCAGCCATCCTGCTTTTCTGGATTTTCATTTACTTCATCCGAATCAATACGTCCCAAAAGCCGTATTCGTCATGTGCTGTATAACTGCTCCGCTTCCCGTCCCGGCATCGAAGGAAATACGAATGAGGATTCCAAGGAGGTACAGACGGAGAAGCTGTCTCTGAAGGCGGTGCCGCTTGCTAATGGTATGGTGAAAGCAAAGACTGGAAATACCACGGATGCTACCACCTATGCTGATTGGTACAAGGCAGTATATGTGCCCGCGGCAGAGAGTGATGCAGCAACGCAGTCTGCAGCGAAGCCTGCAAAGTCAGTAAAGGAGTGATTCTATGGGCATGACAAAGATGATTGAGATTGACGGAAAGCAGGTGCCATTCAAGGCATCTGCCGCCATTACGCGTATTTATCGCATCAAGTTCCACCGAGATATCTATAAGGATCTCGATGTGCTGGGAAAAGCTGTCGGAAACGGGGATGAGGGTTCCTCCCACCTCGATATGTTCTCCCTTGAGATGTTTGAGAACATTGCCTACATCATGGCAAAGCATGCAGATCCCACCATCCCGGACAGCCCGGAGGAATGGCTTGATGAGTTCAGCACCTTCTCCATCTATCAGGTGCTTCCGAAAATCATCGAGCTTTGGGGCTTAAATGTCCAGACGGATGTAGAATCTAAAAAAAACTTCACGCAACAGATCGGCCGATGACCACACCCTTGTTTCTGCTTCGCTGCGTACAGCTCGGCATCTCCATCCGAGACTTTGACCTTCTCACGATCGGTATGGTGAATGACATGTACGCAGAAAGCAGCAATGATGAGTACAAAGGCTATGCGCAGATCGCTACGCAGAGGGATTTCGATGCATTTTAGCAGAATTTATGTGTCTTATATAATGACAGTGTGTTGACATTAGACACGCATTTGAGTATACTATACTTGAATGGAGGTGTTCTGTATGGCAACAACTAATTTAAATATTCGTACAGACAAGGCAATCAAGGATCAAGCGGAGGAAATCTTCAATGAGCTTGGTCTGAATATGACAACTGCTGTAAATATGTTCCTGAGAACCGCTATCCGTGAGCATGGTATTCCTTTTGAATTAAAACTGGAAGTACCGAATGATACGACAGCCGCTGCCATTGAGGATGGCAGAAAAATGATGAAGGATCCTTCTGCTCCGCGTTATTCCAGTATGGATGCGCTTAAGGCAGCTCTCGACGTATGAAATACGACATTCAGTTTACCAATCAGTTTAAAAAGGATTTGAAGCTTGCAAAAAAGCAAAATAAAAATCTTGATAAGCTGTTTGAGGTAATCGATATTCTGGCAAATGGCGGTACGCTGGATGCAAAATACAGAGACCATGACCTTACAGGCAACTATAAAGGCACGCGTGAGTGTCACGTTGAACCAGACTGGTTACTCATTTATGAGATTCAGAACAACGTTTTAGTACTCATGCTTTACAGGTTTGGTACGCACTCGGAACTATTCAAAAAATAGATTTAAAAAACAGAATAGCAATTCAGAAAGCATCTATCAGAAATGGTAGGTGCTTTTCTTATGCCCAAATTCAGGAAAGGAGGAGCCTATGGCCGGAAGCAGAATCAAAGGTATCACAGTCGAGATCGGTGGCGATACCACAAAGCTTCAGACAGCCTTAAAGGGTGTCAATTCAGAAATCAAGAATACGCAGAGTCAGCTCAAGGATGTCGAAAAGCTCCTAAAACTGGATCCAGGCAACACCGAGCTACTTGCCCAGAAGCAGAAGCTCCTTTCCAGCGCTGTCAGTGAAACGAAGGAAAAGCTCGCTACTCTCAAGACTGCTGCAGAGCAGGCACTTGCGAATGGTGACATCTCAAAGGAGCAGTATGATGCCCTTCAGCGGGAGATCATCGAAACGGAAGAAGATCTCAAAAAGCTGGAGGCACAGGCAAATCAGTCTGCCACTGCTGTGCAGAGGATTGCTACTGCTGGTGAAAACCTGAAATCTGCAGGCGATAAGGTTTCCTCCGCCGGTGAAAAGCTCCTTCCTGCCTCTGCTGCAGTTACAGCTCTTGGCGTTGCTGCTGTAAAAACAGCCTCCGATTTCGATTCTTCTATGAGCCAGGTAGCCGCCGTGTCTGGTGCAACCGGAGAGGACTTCGACAAGCTCCGCGCAAAGGCTCGTGAGATGGGTGCGAAAACAAAGTTCTCAGCATCTGAGGCTGCGGATGCCATGAACTATATGGCGATGGCCGGATGGAAAACCTCCGACATGCTGGATGGTATCGAAGGCATCATGAACCTTGCCGCAGCATCCGGTGAGGACCTTGCCACCACATCAGATATCGTAACCGATGCACTGACTGCATTTGGACTCACCGCCAAGGACTCCGGGCATTTCGCGGACATCCTTGCAGCGGCAAGCTCTAGGAGAATCCATTCCAGCACCTACGGGAAATACGCAGCCTGGGTGTGCAACACTCACCTGGAGGACACCCGCAGGTACTCTATGCTTTATATCCGTGATGATGATTTGAAGCTGGCATTTACCACGATGATCAATAAGCTGGTCTACTGCCACAAGCTGGTCTTGAAGCCTTATTTGAAAGCGCTACAGGAAAACAGCGGAGATGCATCGCTTCTGAATATCCAGCAATTAGAAATATTGCTGGAGCAGAACACCGAACAGCGAGAAACCCTGCATAAGCTGATGGGACAGGGCTACATTGATCAGATTCTTTTTACCCAGGAAAATAATGCCCTTCTCTCTCAGGCTGGCGAATATAGGAACCAAATTGAGCTCCTAAATCGCTCCCAATCACTGGATGCCACAAAGGTATACGAGACGGAGCGCCTGCTACACTTCTGCGAACGTGGGGAAATGCAGCTGGAATACAGTGAAGAATTATTTGAGCTATTCGTGGATCACATTAAGGTTTATAGCCGTCAGAAAATCGGCTTTGCACTTCATTGTGGTCTTATTTTGAAGGAGATGATTTGATGGGACACACACCCTTCGGTTACCGGATCGAGAATGGCAAGGCAGTGATAGATGAAGCTGCTGCCGCTCAGGTTCGAGACCTTTACAAGAATTATTTAAGTGGTCTATCCCTTACCAATGCTACAAAGGAAGCCGGGCTCAACCTACTCCATTCTGGTGCCAAGCGCATGATGCTAAACAGACATTACCTCGGAGATGACTTCTACCCGGCCATCATTGATCCGGCATCCTTCGATGCCGTCAGTACTGAGATTAGCAAGCGCTCTACGCAGCTCGGACGGAACGACCGCTATATTGCACCAATCATAAAAAGGCCACCTACCGCCTTTCGACTTGGTGACATTACAGAGAATTGTGAAAATCCGATCAGGCAGGCAGAATACCTATACAGCCTGATAGAAAGCGAGGCGAGGTCCTGATTACGATTATGGCTTTCCTGGCACAGCAGGAATCACAATCCCTCAGCCAAAACGTAAAGCTGGGACTCCAATTTCGCTATCAAAGTGGCCAGGTGCAGGTAAATCACAATCACTTCCTCGGCTACACCAAGGATACAGATGGGAATCTCATCATCGATCCAGAGCAAGTGGAGGTGGTAAAGCGCATCTACCGGGAATACCTGGAGGGCTACTCTATGGATCGGATTGCAAAAGGTCTGGAGGCTGACGGCCTTCTCACCGGCGCTGGCAAAACAAAATGGTGGACCAGCACCATCAACAAGATCCTGCGCAATGAGAAATACATCGGTGATGCCCTGCGTCAGAAAACTTATACCACAGACTTCCTGAACAAGACCAGAGTGAAGAACAATGGCATTGTTCCACAATACTATGTAGAAGGCAACCACGAAGCAATTATTCCGAAGGACATTTTCTTGCAAGTACAGGAAGAACTGGTACGCAGGCGAGTGGTCAAAACCAGTGCCAATGGTAAAAAGCGCTCCTACAGCTGCAACCACTGCTTTGCGCAGATTGTCATTTGCGGCGAATGCGGTGAAATGTTCCGCAGAATCCACTGGAACAATCGCGGCTGCAAATCCATCGTCTGGCGCTGCATCAGCAGGCTGGAGCCGACCGGGCAGGAATGCCACGCAAGAACCGTCAATGAGACGGTATTGGAGAATGTGGTAGTTCAGGCAATTAACACGCTCCTTGGCGATAAGTCCATCTATCAGGCACAGCTCCAGCAGAACATCGCAAAGGTGATCCGTAGTGCTCAGCAAAATACCGCTGATGGCATTGACGAAAGACTGCAGGGACTCCCAAAAGAGCTTCTCAAAAAAGCCAATAACAAAGAGGCCTATGATGAGATTGCAGACGAAGTCTTCAAACTCCGGGAACAGCGAGAAAAATGTACGGTTGACACTGCCGCCAGAGACGCACAGATTGCTCGCATCAATGAACTGCAGGATTTTATCAAGCAACAGCCCGCACACCTGGAATCCTTCAACGAGGCCCTGGTAAAACGCTGGCTTGAACGAATTATCGTCTGTGAGGACCACTTCACTGTGGAACTTAAGTCCGGACTGAAAATTGATATTGAAGGATAATTCCGTAGACGCACGAAACCCTCTCGACCATGATGGCCGGGAGGGTTTTTCTATTCTGCAAACTGGAAGTGAACAAAATCGCTGCGCGATGGCCTGTCAAGGCTGTGGCGCAGCTTTTTACTTTTTCTAAAAAAGGCAGTGACAGGATTGTCCCAAGATAGTATTGTTAAAGCACCACCAATAACAAACTTCAAACACGGGCTTAGTCCCAACAACTGCCTATGAAAAGAATATCATCTTTAGGCTGCTTACACAAGCAGTTTTATTTTGCAAATTGTTACTGACGACCGGTTTTGTCCAAAACCATCCGGTATTTTTTGCCCGGAATCAGACGGAATTTCTGTCCGCCAGAGACTTTTATTTAAATTTCTGGCGGACATTTTT
>NZ_JBQKLL010000053.1:0-18245 GCF_052116245.1 Blautia sp. Sow4_E7 | reverse complement strand
GGGAAAACCTGATAATAGCGTATCTGATAATGCTCATCTTTTTTACAAGAAAGTGAGGATTTATGGAAAATAATTTAAAAGATCAACATTACAAAAACATGGGTATAAGGCCTCAAATGGATACATTAACATTTGAAGCGGAAAGCTGTGCTTTTTGTGTTTGTGCTGCTTTCAATCTAGATACAGGTGATTATTCGTTTCCCTATATTTCCGGATGGAGTAAGGAGCATGACATGAAAGAGCTAAAAGGCTCTCTGGATTTGATTCGTAAAACATCCGGGGAATTCATTGATAAGGTTACACAGGAAATGCAGGCAATTATCGAAGAACGAACAAAGGCTGTGGAAGTACAGATGGAAGGAACGATTACCTTTTATGTAGCAGAATGTATGGAATTTCCGGTAATGGGTGAATTTCATGACGGATTATCTTTGGATGAGGCAATCAAGGTATATGAATCTATTCCATCCGACCGGATGCATGGGATAAAAGGAATCGGTTTTGATCTACAGGATGACAGTATCTATTCCGGACAATATGAGCTGTTTAGCGGAGGCAAAGTCTTGTATGATTCCATAGATTTAGTGGACCACTATAAGAAGAATCCAATCATTCAGGATGCCATGAAGAAATTGGAAACCTATGCGGCGGAGAAAAAGCAAAAGAATCAATCTGTTTCAAATACTCAGAAAAAGAAACAGGAGCAGGTGACAGACAAACCACCTAAGAAGAGGGAGGCAATATCACTATGAGGAAAATAGTATTTGAGATCGCTGAGTTGGAGCTTATTGCAATTTATGAGAGACCAACCAGAATTGAAACCATTCAATATATTTGGGAAGCAATGAAAATTATTCCCATTAAAAAAGATGATGATCTTGAACTAATTAAGCTGATGATCAGTGCTGTTTATAAGCTTGCTTTTATCAGTAATGAGATATTTCAGGAATTAAATGTAAGCTCTTATTTGCAAGATCAGGAGGATGATTTCCATGAAGCTTAATCAATATGCAGTCTACCGAGTGGATCAAACCTCATCCGGTAAGGCTCTTTGGAGATTGCCCTATGATATGGTCCAAAAGAAAAAGATGCAGATTCGTATGGAATTTTACCGGCAGCAGCGTATCGAAAAAGTATCTGCATATGATACAGCAATGACCATTTGGAATCGCAGGAAAGATACGTTTGAGGTTAGCGATGTTCTGGTTCTCAATAAAGAAGGAGAACTGACCACTTATTACATCAGTGAGGATTATCTGACACCGATTGAAGGCTTTATCCGCATGAACAGTTCCGGTGCATTGATTTCTATGGATACTGTCGATTATCATTTGGAAAATCGTAAGGGAAGTTGGATGGCAACGGATTATATCATCATTGATGGCAAGCAGTTTTTCTTGTTGGAGCACACCGAATATCGTGATAAGGTTCCAGCAGTTGTTTTAGATGCTTATGGAAAAATCATGGCGGACAACGTGAAAAATGGTTTTGACGATGCTGTAAAGCAACAGATTCGGGATCAGATTCGACCACAAGCACAGACAAAGCCAACGCCACAGAAACAACAGTTTCAACGACTGGAAATCTGGCAGAAATATTATCAAAATGGCGAATGGTTCAGGCAGGCGGAGTCCGGTGGAGAAGCCAACTATGATATGGTGGATGGTCGTGTGAATAATCTTCCAAAGCAGCCAGAAAAAAACAAAGTAAAGAAACATAAGAAGAAAGAATCGGTAATTGGAAAGCTTCATAAAAAGCAGATTGAGATTGCGATTCGATCAGGAAAGCCAATCCCGAAATACTTGGAACAAAACAGAGAACTGAATAGACGTTAAGGTGAAGCCTTTCATTACCGTATGTGGTAGTGAAGGGCTTTTCTTTTTGAAAGGAGAGACAAAATGAGTACAAAACGAATTAAGAGTATAGAATCCAATATTTACCATAGACCAACTTGTAAATACATAGGCTTTATGAAGCCGGGAAACAGAGAAACATTGCTCTGGGAAGATGTCAAGCATCGTGGCTATTGCGCTTGTAGACATTGCAATAACATGAGCTTTCTGTGCAGTACTGAAAAGAAAATCATTGAATGGAATAAAAATACTCGGAACATGGAGTTCAAATACATAAAAGGAATCCTGTATGTAAAGACAGATATGGGATGCTGGAAACTGGTCTATTCCAGAGGTATGGAACAGATTGCCCTATATCATCGAAATTCCAGACAGGCTCCGTTGGATTTCAAACATCCGGAAATAGGAAGATACCATCAGCAGAAGGATCAGCTCTATTTCAAGAATATTGCTTTGGCACTGAATTATATTTATGACCACGACAAGTACAAGGCTGCTGTAAAACGTGGAGATAAAAGAATTGTGTATAAGAACAAGAAATATGAGAAACAGGCAAAGAAAAGGAAACAACGAGCTGCATTACGCAGAGTGGATCGGTTGTTTGAGATGATTGAGAAAGAGCGAAAAGAAAAGGAAAATGTGGCTGTGGGATAATGGATAGCACCTTGGTGGTCGAGATGGACTGTCAGGGTGCTTTTTTTATGCAAATTACTCTTTATTTAGTGTAAAAATGACGCAAAAACAGTATTTTCGAATAGGAATCCTTGATGTATCAGATTTTGAAAGATATAATAAAAACAGCAAATTAATTATATAGATACTTATTCGAGGTGACGGTATGGAGCTGAGTTACAACAATCTTTGGAAAACGCTTATCGATAGAAAAATGAAGAAAGGCACATTATGCCAAGAAGCAGAAATAAGTACTAGTACAATGTCAAAAATGAAAAGAAATGAACCCGTTTCATTAGCTATAATTTTGAAGATATGTGAGGCATTGAATTGTAATATTGATGATGTAGTAACAATTGAGTCTTCTGAGCAGAGAGGTGCGTAATGGGAAATTGTAAATTTGTAGATGAACTGAATAGATTAAGAAAGTCCTCAAGTGATTCTATAGATGGAATAGGTAAATTTGATGACTTTAAGAAATACATGCATGTTTCAAGAAGTGCTGAAGAAGATCTAATTGAAATATTGCATAAGATAGAAATTTCTGGGAAGAAAAGTCTTGTTTTGCTATGCGGTAGTGCCGGTGATGGTAAATCACATCTTTTGTCGTATTTAAAGAATGATTTAAGACTTTTAGATAATTATGTTGTATACAATGACGCAACTGAAAGTAGTGCACCTTCTAAAACAGCAATAGAAACATTAAATGAAGCTTTGCAAGGATTCTCTGATGAAAACTTAGACCTGCCTGGTGATAATTTTATTTTGGCTATTAATCTCGGTGTTTTGAGTAATTTTGTTGAATCCTCTTATGGAGATTCATTCAAGCAGCTACATGAGTACGTTATAAACAGTAATATTCTAACCAATCAATTAAATGAAAAAGGTTATGAAGAAAATAGTGCATTTCAGCATGTTAGTTTTTCAGATTATCATATGTATAATCTTACGGCACAGGGAATTAAGCCGGAATATATAGAAAAAATATTGGAAAAAATATTTATCATGGATGAAGAGAATCCATTTTACATTGTTTACAATAATAATTGCCAGGATTGTCCGCTTTCGGAGAAGTGTCCAGTTAAACATAATTTTGAATTTCTTGCTAACGAAAAAAACAGAAACTATGTTGCAAATGCCCTTGTTGAGGTGACAATAAAAGATAAGGAAATTCTTACTACCCGTGAAATATTGAACTACATTTATGATATTGTGGTTGCCCAAAGTTTCAATTACAAGAAAATGGCACGGTCATCAACAAACGAAGTATCATTTCTAAAAGAATATATTAGTGATACAACGTTATCATTGATGTATGAATATACGGACAAATCTTTGCTATTAAATCAACTTCGAAAATATGATCCACTACTGGAACGTTCGGAGCAAGATGATGAGGATGCTATTTCCTACTATGTTTCGTCAGATGTATCAAAAGAGGTAACAAACGTTATAGGACGAGAATCTTACTCAAAGGTATTGTGTCAAACATCTGCTATAGAAAAAATTAATAGTGACAAAATCCTGAAGGCGCAGTTGTTTAATGTGTTAGAACGATTGAAGAAAATTCAAGTTGGAAAGAAATCTGATGATGCTTATTCCTCTTTTTTAAGCACCTTATATTATTTTAATACAGGCACAAAGAAAAAGTATGGTGAATTATATGGTCTTGTTGAAGAAGCGATTATTCAATGGTGCGGAAACGAAGATCGAGATCATATCTGTTTCGATGATTTACATGAAGGAATTGCCTTGTATGAGCATATCGAATTTGAACCATATTTAGATGATTCTACAAGCATTCAGAAGAATGACGAACTTCAACGATTCTTGCCGTTTATTACTGTGAAATATGAAAATAAAAAAACTGGAGAAGTTATACCTTTGGATATAGATTATTCCCTGTATGAGATGATATATAAACTTGCTGCTGGATATATTCAAACCGCAGAAGATAGAAATAATCATGCTGATTTTATTAGCTTTATTCAAAAAATACTAAGAACAGGATCTGCAGATAAAGAAGTCTCTCTGGTAACAGATGATAATAGAAAAGCAATCATCGAGAAGACCAAATTTGGAGTCTATAAATTTAAGGTGGTGAGATGATGGAATATCAATTTGATTATGCAACATTTTGCAAAACATTCAATGTAAAAGATGATAAAGCAATCGACTCCTTGCGTCTTACACATACACAAGATATAAATTTTAAATTATTTCCATATAAGGCTAGTGGAAAGGCTCAAGCGCCGATTATTACAGAATTGGAAGAAGTTGTAAGTGATTTTTTTAGAAGATCATTAAAACTGGAAACTGAACCGGTAAAATTCGATACTTTATGTGATGATATTATATCTGATATGGATATTGCGGATGAAGATATTGATCTTTTCAAAGAAATGATACAATCCTTATTTTTTGAAGGCGATGATTTTGTAGCCAAAAACTTAGGTCTTTATCCATATCAAACAAAAGTAAACAACAAAAGTGCAGATCGACTTGCCGGATTCTTGCTCGATGTGTTTGGTGTGAATGGGAATGATTGTGACATTATAGAAGAAGCTATGAAAAACCATCCGTATAATGTTGTTGAAAAAATGGTTGTAGATGCAATTCAATCTTCAAAAGCAGGGGTGACGGATAATGGCAAGTCGTATTTTCCTATTATCATTGACGTTCAAGAAAAATTTAAAAAGGATTTTCATTTCATGTTAAATACAGGAATGACTTCATTGGATGATTTATCGAATCTTTTATCTGTTTATTATTTTTACTATATGTCTCAAGCATGCGTAACTCTTGATAATTTTGGATCGGGAAAAAGAAATTGTCCAGTACACTTGTATTATGCATTGGATTGGGAAAAAGTCAGCAAGAATAGAAAGTGTTGTGTGGAAGGTTGGGAAAGAATTCAGGCAAATGCTAATCATATGTTTAGTCATGCGTTAACATTAGAAATACTTAATCAACACACTCTCCCAGGTATAATGTTGGATTATATTGCATTGCAAGAATATGTTACTGAACATCCAGATCAAGATGAAGTTATTGCCTCGGAAATTGAAAAAGCCGAGAAGGCATATACATCTTGCGTTGGAGATTATAAAAAGTTTGAGCAGATTCCGTATTCTTCAGGCGGAACAAAAACGGATATTGCTATCCGTCATCTGTATAGATGCGTGGAAGAACAATTTTTAAATACAGATAGAAAAAGAGCAAACCAGTTTTATAATGAAAAATTTACTGAGTTTTGTAAAACAAGGTGGGTAAAAAACAGAAGAAAATCGGGCTTGGTTTTGAATCTAACAGAAAGAGATATTATATTTTTGACGAAAATCTCTATTAAGGACAAAGATAAAATACGTCTAATTGATTTATATAAAGAGTATGAATATAGAGGTATTTTCCTTGATAATACATCAAAAGAATATTTGCAGGAGTTTTTTACCAAACTGAACCTTATTGACAAAAAAAGCGATAGTGGAGATGCACAGTATGTTAAAAGAATTTTATGATTTTATTGCAAAGAGAATAAATCGCTATTTCTTAGAACTATCAGCAGAAGGTGCGTTGCAAAGAGGAGAAAGCTTTTGCTTAAAATTAGATGACTCTGAAACTGTTCAAGCAGTATCCGATGCAATAAAAGAATTAGCAACAAAAGAAAATAATTGTGGCGAATATGAATATCAATGTATGGATGGTTCCGTGTACAGGACTTTTACCTTACAAGTTATTGATAACGAAATAATAATAGCAGCACAAATCAATGGTATGACGGAGGACTTTCTCTGTGCAACATTGAGAAATGCAGCTAATGTTGCTGGAAAGCCGCTTTTGATGATTTCTTCAAATCTAATTGATAGTGCTAAAAGTGGATCCATTGATATGGCTGCAAATGGTATGCCGTTTTATGCTGATAATTTAATGACAGAGATAAGAAAAATGGCTGAGGAAAGCACTCAGTTGTCAACTCTCGAAAAAAGAATTCTCGATTTTGAATTAAAAAGAAGAGATAATGATGTTTTTAGTGACAAGGCTTCACTGTACGAGTATCGAGATCTGCTCTCCATTATGAGTAGCGGAAGTATTAAAAAAGAGAATTATCCTGGTTTTAGATTGTTCCCCGTAGATGGAAAAAAAGACTATCAGAATGAAGGAAAGGCTCAAATTGATAAAAAGATTAAAGAAAATCATGATCTTTTCGAAAAGATAGATCGAAGCATTCGATTTGGAAACGTAGAAGCTGATTTGGCAGAAGAATTTGAAGAAGGATTTTTGATTCGTATTGAAAAAAGTCGTAAAGATGATCCTGAACATTGGAGTATGCTTTTTACATATGCAGAAATGTTAGCTGCCAGGGAAAAGAAACAGGCGAAGAAAGATAATCCTCTTAATATCGATTTAAAAGATATTTCTATTTACGGAGATATGCCACTGAATGTTCTACCGATAGACGAAAAGGTTTTTATCAGAAACGAAGGTTCCATGAAAACCAAGAAAAGAACTAGAAGTATGATGGTTTTCAATGCAGAGAAATATCCGAAAATACACATGCGACTTGAGTGTAATGCTCGTGTTTTGAATAACGATATTTCTGCGGATGATGCTTCATATGTTCGTGATGGTAAAAGCCTGATTTTCTGCTTTGAAAGAGACGGGGTTTCATTTCATAAGATAGAAGTTAAAGATGCTGTAAATAATATTACATATGTATTTAAATTGTGCATTATTGATGTTTCACTTGAATACTTAAGTAGTATAAAACGAAATTTCGTTATCGACTACAAAAAGACAAAGAAGAACTGTAAGGTAAAATTAGTTGGAATAGGAACGGACCTTGTTTTTAATTCTAATGGTGCGGCTAATGTTTCAGAAAAATTGAATGATAATACGGAGTATAAATGTAAATATGATGAACGTTTACATTTATATACAACAGAGGAAGAACTTTCTGATTTCGGTAGCGGAATTTATATAGAAATTAACTTTTCGGGTATTGTACTTCCGCTTATACTCTTCCCTGATGAGGTGAAAAGTGTTGAAATGATTGGACGTAAAATTCTTCGAGAAAAGTTTTCTATGGAGAAGAGTTTTGAGATTGAGGAAGATGGAGATCATTTTTATAGAGGTTCCCAGGAATATCATGCTAAGACAAATTTACTGAAGGAATTACGAATTGAGAAAAAGATCATCAATGAAAGAATTCTATATGGTAAATGCAAACATATACATGGGACGGATGATTTAGAAATCGACGCTAAAGAATTAGCCTTGCCTTTAACCTTAAAACAAGCCTATTATGATTTACTTCAAGCATATAAAAAATGTAATACAATTCCTACTTTAGCGTATTTATCTGGAGAGTTAAAAGATGCTGCAGAAAACTATTTAAAGGAATTTAATCTGTTATATGCAACGCTTAAAGATGGTAGTAACTTAAGTCCAGAACAAGAAAATGGACTGTTGTTGGGAACTATGTTCGTTGGAAGAAATGATGAGGAATTATTGTTTACCCCATTTCATCCTCTAAACATTGCCTACCAACTTCAATTATGTGAAGAAACAAAATTCGAGAATGCTAGTGATATTGTGATTGACCGTCTCAATTCCATTTATCTGTTGCCGTATACAAAACATAACAAGAAAATATATAAGGTATCAGACCAAATGTACTCTATGGAATGGAAATATTATGCGCCAGTAGAGAACAGAAAATATCGTGGTAGCAGACGGTATGTTCCAAAATTGATTGAAGAAAAAATCACCGAGTTTATCTCCCACTTTAAATATATTTTCTCGGATATTAATAACAAAACAATAAAAGTTAATCTTATTAATATGGGAGACTGTAGCGATGTTTTTAATGGCATAGCGCAATATTATATTCATGCTATTGGGAAAGCACCAGATGTTGATCAGCTTATGAAATTTGAGTTGCATATCTACTCTGATGGGAAAAAGACAAATGTATTTGAGAATATAAAAGAATATTCTCGTTTAAAGAGCTATTTAACAGAGTCAAAACTCTCTTTTGCCAATGGTGTGGCGATGAATAGCTTGGAGGGGGTTCTATCTAAAAATATTGAATGTTATTTCCACAAGGATACTGGAAAGCAATATGAATATGCCCATATATCATTTTATGAAATGGAGTCAGAAATCACATCAGAATCCGCTACAATGGATCAAATTGAAACAGGTATCTCCTTAGGGGGTATTGTTTCAGGGGTTCCTTCCAGCAAATATGGACAAAAGTATAGAACTGGTTTTGGTACAAAATACGCAAGGAAAACACCTGTAATAGAGCTTGCTACAAAATACAATTCACTTGTTCAGGTAGGAAACACTGGTAACCCGTATCATTCAGGAACAAGTATTTCAACCCAGATCGATAAATTGGCTGAAGATAAAATGGAGGGTATTTATAATGCATCCAATTGGGTTGTTTTTGTTGATCCAAAAGTAGATCTCGATTTCTTTAGTGAAAAAGAAGCCAATAGTGATTTGCTGATTATCCATTATAGTGATCAATATACCTCAAGTAGTGGTTATGATGCCATTACTGTAACTCATAAGTCCAAGCAATATTCTAAGGTAATTCAAGAATATCTTAAAGAAAAGGGGGTATCAGCAGAATTAGAAGACGTTGCTAAAATTATTAATTTGTTTAATGCAATTAATGGTGACTGGTTGTTACGTTTGGTGTCTTCCAAAAAAATGATTGGAGCAAACAAGGACTCAACATTCTCTCGTGAAAAAATAAGTATCGTTGCTGCAATTAAGTTTATGCTTGCTTTTTTGAGACATCCTGATATCGTTTGGGTACCTATTTCACTGGAAGAAATGCTTCGTGTATCAGGAGGAGCGGGATTGTCTAGTGCCGATGGAATATTATCTTACAAAAACCTTGGATTTGAAAAGGGACCGACCAGTGATGACTTACTATTTATCGGCTTAAATCACGTAACGGATCAAATAAAAATTTACTTGTATCCTACAGAAGTCAAAACTGGAATAAATGCCAATGATGTTATAAAGAAAGCATTCCAACAGGTTTCCGCAACGGCAACAGGTTTGCAGGAGGCAATGAATCCTGAAGATGATATCACTAGTACTATCATGTACAAAGTGAATAGAAATTTCTTGATGCAACTTTTAGTTACAAGTTGTAAAAAAATGAAGGTTTATCATGTTGATGATTCACAGAATTGGGATTTGATTTTAGATAAATACAGATCAGCACTTTTGAATGAGGATTATATTATTTCCACCGACATTCAAGAAATACTCGGACGTGGTTCAGTCTTATCCTTCAGACAATCATTGACTTCAAGAAAGACATCTTTTAAAGAAGATACAATTAACTTTATTGAAATGCCTGAAAAGGATGAGTTTGATCTTATTTTGAGTAGTGTTGATGAAATTCATGAGGATATTCAAAATACCCGAAATAATGATCTTTTACTATTCGAGGAATGTAAAGTTGAGAAGCTAACCGGTGATATTACTGGAATAACTTCTACGGAGTTGGAAGAATCATCATCTGAAGGAACTAAAGATGATCCAGCTGAAAATGAAAAGGATAATCATCAAGACACTTCTTCAGAAAATGAGCAGGATGATGAATCACAAACTCACGAAGATAAGGAAAATGAAGATGTACCAAAATCAAAGTCTGAGGGTATGAAAGTTCTGTTTGGACTCAACCAGCAGGATGGTTCAGATGTGATTTGGGAGCCGAATAATACGGATATATTATTCCATACAAATACAGGTATCATTGGAACTATGGGAACTGGAAAAACTCAGTTCACAAAGTCCTTAATTACTCAGTTGTATTTGGAACGTGAGAAAAACATTGGAGAAGAAAACCTGGGAATACTGATCTTTGATTATAAGGGAGACTACAATGAGAGCAAACAAGATTTTGTAGATGCAACAAATGCAAAAATCCTTAAGCCGTATCAATTACCATTTAATCCATTGGCATTGATAAAATCAAAAGTATTTAAGCCTTTGCTTCCGATTCATACTGCAAATGCGTTTAAAGATACTATTTCAAAGGTTTATGGATTAGGACCAAAGCAACAAGATACTTTATTCCAGTGTATTATCGAAACTTACGGTGTATGTGGAATAAGAGCTGCAGATCCTTCTAGTTGGGACAATGAAGCTCCAACATTTGAACAAGTATACCAGCGATATGCGAATGATGAGGAAATTAAGAAGAATGATTCACTTGCAGCTGCTATGAATAAATTGCATCAATTCCAAGTGTTTGAAAACAATCCTAGTCAAACAAAATCTTTATTCGAATTGTTAAATGGAGTAGTTGTAATCGATTTATCAGGCTACGATTCAGATATACAAAGCTTAATTGTTGCCATTACCCTTGATTTATTCTATGTTCAGATGCAAGCTACTGGCTCAAGTAAGTTAGAGGGAAAATATAGACAGTTGACAAAACTTATCTTGGTTGACGAGGCTGATAATTTCATGTCTGAAGGATTTCCTTCGTTAAAGAAAATATTAAAAGAAGGTCGAGAATTTGGTGTGGGTACAATCCTATCTACTCAATTCCTAAAGCACTTTGGATCCGGAGATGATGATTATGCCAAATATATATTAACGTGGATTGTACATAATGTTGCCGATCTTAAAACCAGTGATGTGGACTTTGTTTTCAAAACAGATAGTAAAAGTGTCGAAAGTCAGAGGCTATTTAGTGATATTAAGCAATTAGAAAAGCATCATAGTATTGTTAAAATCAGTTCTGAAAAACCAAAATATATTAAAGATCATGCATTTTGGGAATTGTATAAACAGCTGAAATCAAATTGACGCAAAAAGATCGAAGTGATATACTTAAGTAGTATACTTAAGTATATCACTTTTTTCGTGGAGGTCAAGATGGATTTTGCATATAAATTTCCTGTGGTGAGGGGAATCCAAGCAGGACGAGAATATTACATTGCTATGATTCCTATGCGAATGCTGGGAAGGTTGTTTCCGAATGAGGACGAATATGTTTTACCGGAATATCGTGCACAGAGAAAGCTGAATGAAAGTCGAATACCCGTGATTAGTAAATATATCACTGAAAACAGAGACTCATATGTATTTTCTGCCTTGGCTGCTTCTATTGATGGTGATTTCAAATTTTTATCAAGTAATGACGGTACTGATATTGGAATATTGGAAGTATCAATGGATGCAAGATTTTTAATAAATGATGGACAACATAGAAAAGCTGCTATTCTGGATGCTCTTAACGAGGAGCCTGATTTAGGGAATGAGACAATTTCTGTTGTTTTGTATGAAGATACGGGATTATCACGTAGTCAACAAATATTTACCGACTTAAACAAACATGCTGTGAAGACATCTAATTCGATAGCAGAATTGTACGATTCACGGGACGATATTGCAGTGATTACGAGGAATGTTGTTTCAAACGTTCCTTTTTTAAATGAATACACAGACAAAGAAAAAGACAATTTAGGGAAGTACTCCTCAAATCTATTTACATTAAATACCTTTTATAGCTCTATCAAAAGAACGATAAAAGGTAAAGAACCCAATGATGAGATACAGGTTTTTCTAAGTAAATATTGGAATTGTGTTTCATCCAATATTGTCCATTGGAATGAGTTGAACAAGAAGGAAATCTCGAAAGTGGATTTACGAGAAAACTACATTGTCACTCAGGGTGTTGTCATTCAGGCTTTGGGGCAAGTTGGCTCATATTTTCTCAATAGTCCTGAAGTAGATATATATGAAATACTAAAAAAACTAAAAAAAATTGACTGGAGAAGAAGTGCGTCTATTTGGAAACATAGAGTTATAAGAGCAGATGGAAAAATACTAACGAGCAATAAAGCAATTCTTCTCGCATCTAATCAAATAAAAAAAGAACTTGGTATCCCACTTCTGCCAGACGAAGAACTGAAAGAGAAGAGATATCTCGAAAGTTTAAATGTTTAGGAGTAAAAATATTATGGCAGACAATAATATGACTTGTGAATTGAATAGAAAGGGCCCGACTATAACTAAGGATACCATTGAAGGTTTAAAAGATACGATTAGAAATCTGTATTTGGCTGACGATATTCCATGGGTTATAGGTTATTCCGGCGGAAAAGATAGTACAGCTGCATTACAGCTTGTATGGTTGGCAATCGAGGAATTACCTGCAGAACAATTAAAAAATGCGAAGAAGATACACGTTATAAATACAGATACCATGGTAGAATCTCCTGTAATTTCAAAGTGGGTTCAGGATTCTCTTGAGATTATGGATATACGTTCAGAACAATCTGGTCTTCCATTTGTAACGCATAGATTAACTCCAGAAACGGATAATACTTTTTGGGTAAATCTTTTGGGAAGAGGATACCCATTTCCAAGAAAAAAATTACGTTGGTGTACAGATCGTTTAAAAATACAACCTGTTAACAAATTTGTTAAAGAACAGATAGCCGAACACGGAGAAATCATATTAGTTATTGGTACTCGTAAAGCAGAAAGTGCTCGAAGAGCAAAGACAATGGCATATTATGAGAAAAAACGAGTAAGAGAGCTGCTGAGTCCGAGTTCAACAATGGCAAATGAATTGGTATTCTCGCCGCTGGAAGATTGGACAGACGATGACGTGTGGATCTTTCTTATGCAGTATAGAAATCCTTGGGGTTATTCTAATACAGATCTTTTGACACTATACAAAGGTGCAACGGCTGATAATGAATGTCCGTTAATGGTCGAGAAAGGACTTCCTAGTTGTGGAAAAAGCCGTTTTGGCTGTTGGGTTTGTACAATGGTAGAAAAAGATAAATCCATGGAGGCAATGATTGCTAATGATGATGAAAAAGCATGGATGACACCATTGTTAGAGTTTAGAAGTCACTTCGGAGATGAGGCTAATGACAGAGAGAGAAGAAGTTTTAGAAAAATGCAAGGTCATCTCCAAGGAACATATAAACAATTACATCATGGTCCTTATTTGAAATATTGGCGTGAAAAATGGCTTGAGGAATTATTAGAAATTCAAAAAGACATAAATGAAAATGGACCAGAAGAATTTGCAGATTTAGAACTGATAACTATCCCCGAACTTAGATGTATTCGAAGAATATGGGTGTTTGACAAACATGAATTCGAGGATTCATTACCTAGAATTTATGAGAAAGTTACTGGTAACAAATTTGATGATCCAGAATGGGTAGGTTCAGAGGCTTTTCGGAAAGAAGAATGGGACATCTTAGAAGAAGTCGTGAATGAAGTTGTAAATGATCTCTATCCTGGAGAAGAGTTGGCTTTTGAAATGGCTTATAGCTTGATTGATATTGAAAATCAGGCTACAAGCTTAAACAAACGAAAAGGGATTACCGAAACCTTAGAAAACTGTATTCGTAAAACATTTTATAAAAATGAAGAGGATGCAACTCATTATTATATGGATCGTGTAATTCGAAAGAAAGATTTGGGTGGAAAGTATAACCCATTAGCATTAGATGGTCGATACGATTATCTAAATGATGAAAATGAAGATGAAGATGAGGACTCTATAGAATGATTTTAAAGAAATTGATTATGCATAATTTTGGTGTATATGCGTCAACCAATCAATTTGAATTTAAGGGCACAAATCCAGTAGTGCTTATAGGTGGAATGAACGGTAGGGGTAAGACAACTTTTCTTGAAGCTGTTCTTTTGGGCTTATATGGTTCAAATTCTTTTGCATATAGAGAAAGTAAATATAAAACGTATGGTCAATATTTAAAATCATACGTTAACAAGGCTGACGGAACTAAGAAGACATATGTGGAATTAGAATTTTCTCTTGATGGTTCTGACGAAGAAATATATTTGGTTCATCGAGAATGGGACGGGAATACACAACGTGTAAGAGAAAGAATATGGGTAAAAAAGAACGGTGAAGATAATTCGTTTTTAACTGAAAACTGGCCGATGTTCGTAGAAAATATTTTGCCTAGTGCTCTATCAAACTTTTTCTTCTTTGATGGTGAAAAGATTGCCGAATTAGCAGTGGAAAATACAAATGACCAAATGAAAGAGTCTATAAAAGCACTGTTGGGAATATCGGTACTGGATCAATTGAACAATGATATTGGTAGAATTATTTCACGTTTGAGCTCTGCATCGAATGAAGATCAAGATCTCCAGTACTTGGAGCAATTAAGAAAAAAACGAGATCTTGCAGATAATGATTTAAAAGATATTGATGATGAAATTCAACGATCACATGAAAAAATACAGGATTTGAATATTGAATTAGAAAAAAAGAATTCTGAATATGCAATAAAAGGTGGGGATATCGTAGAACAACGTCATGATCTCATGAAACAAAGAGCTCACCAATTAGCTTTGCTCGATCGCTATGAGGATGATTTCTTAGAGCAGGTAGCTGGTGCAATGCCACTTATGCTTGTTAAAGACCTTCTTTCTGATATTGAGGAACAGGGCCGTTTGGAACAAGCATACAAAACATCTCTAATGGCTACAAAAAAGGTTCAAAATCTTTATGCTGATTTTGTTAGTAAACATCCAGATACAAAAGACGCATTAAATAAATTTGTTGAGTTTGTTCAAGAGGATAATGAATCTCAGAAAAAAGAAGAATTGTATGGTCTTACAGATAATACTTTATTTCAGTTAAATAGATTAAATACATTTGAATTGGATCAATGTGCCAAACATATAGAGACTCAGTTGAATCGCAGAGATGAAAGCAAGCGTAAAATAGATGAAATAGATAACTATCTTTCCGTTGACATTGATGAGAAAGCTTTAAATAGGATATTCAAACGAATTAAAGAATTAGAAAAAGAGATAATGACTGAAGAAGTAAATCTCTCCTCCTTACAACAAAGGCGTACTACATTGCATGGCGCTGCTATGATTGCAGAATCAGAATTTAGTAAAGCTGCGGAACAAGTATTATCATCACTTGAATCAGATGATGATAATAAAAGAACCGTAAAATATGCACACATGGCAATAGAGATTATTAAGCGATATCGAATCAGACTTCAGCAAAGAAAGACTGATATCTTAGCAAAAACAATGACCGATTGTTATAGAAAACTTGCATACAAAAAGCATTTGATTGAGGAGATACAAATGGATCCAGTAACGTTGGATATTCACTATCTTAATGGAGCAGGTGAGGAAGTTGAAAAGAAAAAACTATCTGCAGGAGAGAAACAGCTTACGGTTATCTCTTTGCTGTGGGCCTTGGCAATCTGCTCCAAGAAAAAACTTCCAGTGATTATAGATACCCCATTATCACGATTGGATTCCATTCACAGAGAAGCTTTGATATCAACCTATTTTCCTAATGCAAGTGATCAGACTATCATATTATCTACAGATTCAGAAATTGATCAGAAATACTATGAACTGTTGAAACCACACATTGGAGATGAATTTACATTGGTATATGATGACGAACTGATGAAAACAACAATAAAAAAAGGATATTTATTCGAAGGAAAATAAACATGATAGTGAAACAAATAAGATTATCAAGTCAGTCAAAAGACAGGCTTGGTAGATTAAAGGGTAAAACAGGAATAAAAAACTGGAATGTTCTATGTAGATGGGCACTTTGTTATTCGTTAGGTGAATATTCTATGCCAACTGACATACCAATTGTCGCAGACAGCAATGTTGAAATGTCATGGTTTACTTTTGCGGGAGAATATAGTGATTTGTATGATGCACTCATGAAAGCATGGTGTATAAAAATGGGACTTCCAACAGATGAAGAAACACTTTCAAAGTATTTTAAATTACATTTGGAAAGAGGTATAGCACATTTATCTGGGACAAATTATATTAAGAACTTAGATGATTTAATGAACCTGGCAATAAAGGAGAACTGATGGGAATATATCTTGATAATAATTCTTCATCACCGATTGACGAACGAGTTCTTGCTGTTATGGTGGATACCTATTTACATTCATATGGCAATGCAGACAGTAGAACACATAACCATGGTGAGCAGGCAAGAATTACGGTGGAAGATGCACGTAAACAAGTGGCATCCTTATTAGGAATCAATTCCTCGGAAGTATTTTTTACGAGTGGTTCCACTGAAAGTAATAATATCGCAATACAGGGATTAGAAGAATATGCGTTAGAAACAAATAAGAAACATATCATCACCTCTGCAGTCGAGCATAAGTCAGTACTTGAAACTGTAAAGATGATGAAAAAGAAAGGTTTTGAAATAGACCTTGTGAATCCGGATTTATCCGGACAAGTAAATGTGCAAGAAATATTGGATAAAGTTAGAGATGATACTCTTCTAGTTTCGATTATGCATGTAAATAATGAAACTGGAATTATTCAGCCTGTAGCAGAACTCGGATCAGAGTTAGAGAAGCGTAATGTACTGTTTCATGTTGATGCGACACAAAGTTGTGGGAAATTAGTAGATGAAATAAGAAATCTCAAATATAACATGCTTTCGTTCAGTGCTCATAAGCTGAAAGGACCACAAGGTGTCGGAGTTCTAGTTCTGAAAAAAAAGAGATATAAATTGCCTCCAGTAAAGAATATTATGTATGGAGGACAACAAGAACACGGTATACGTCCAGGGACAATACCAGTAGCTCTGGTAGCTGGTTGTGGAAAAGCATGTGAAATAGCAGAAATTGAATATAAAGAGAACTCTCATAAACTTAGAAAGTTAAAAAGCACATTAGAAGAACTATTGAATGATTCTGGTGTGGATTACCATTATAATGGCGATCAAAATTACTGTGTTGATTCATCTGCGAATATCTGTTTCAAAGGAGTAATGTCAGAGGCATTGATGCTCTCAAGTAAGCAATATTGTAGTGTTTCGAACGGTTCTGCATGTACGTCAAAAAGCTATTCACCAAGTTATGTACTTGAAGCTATGGGTATACCAATAGAGGACATTGAAAGTTCGGTTAGAATTAGTTGGGGACCTGAAACAGATGAAATTGAGTTTCGGGAAAATCTCGGAAAAATGATAGCAATAGCCAAAAGCCTTGCTGTTTAATTTTCTTAACACCATAGAGAATGTATATATTTTGAACTCGGTCATTTTCGGCCGAGTTCATTTCGGATAAGGTTTAAGATAATTCCTCGTGTTGTTTGCTGTTCTGCCGACTGGTATCCACTCCAAGAATATCATCTACATTTGCACTCACGGTGCGGAGAACTTTTTCATAATCCCGATAATATTCATAATTGCTTTGGAGCGTCGCTTTGCGATTTTCCAGAGCTTCTTTTTTTATTTGTAGCTCCTTAACGGTAGGAAACGTTCCATCTGGGAATTGTCCTTTCAGCCACTCTTTGGATCCTTTGTAAGCTGTCAGTTCCTTTTGATGCTCTTGCCGGAATTTCTTTTTGTTTAATTCTTTTGTCATTTGGTTATGAATTCGCCGATTCGCATAGTAGCTTCCGAGGTGTTTAAGCTGCATGTTTGTAACTTTTAATTCTGCAGATACTGCGTTAAGTGCAGATTTTGCCCTTTGTCCTTTGGAAAGGATTTCCTTGTATTGGTTCTGCAGATCATCTCTCGTATCGTAGCCATGTTCTTGTACATAGGTAAATGGTGAATAACCAGTCAACTTCCTTGCGTCTCCAAAAGATGAGATAATGGTGTGAAAAGTGTAAAAAGTGTGTTTCACACTTTTCACGAAAAACACCACAGGAGGT
>NZ_JBQKLL010000052.1:0-20664 GCF_052116245.1 Blautia sp. Sow4_E7 | reverse complement strand
GGAACACAGCCAGATTTTTGTTGATTTTGAAAAAAATAAAAAGAAAAGAAGTTTTAAAAGAAAAATGGTGCTGGGCATAACACCCAACACCAAGTTTGTCTACAGTCTGAATGCGGCTCAACATGAGCCGCATTTTCTGATTCATTGTGAAGATCCGGTCAAATCCAGACTACTGCGCGTCCTGTATTGCAGTGCTGCTGGATGTTATGGAAAAACAGAGGGATGAACTGACGATCATTTTTACAGTACGTGGAACATATTTGCTGCAGGGATTTTTTGTTGCCTGGATTTTAATAGAATGATGATTCGAAAAATAAAACGAATACTGCGCATATAATACAAAAATGTAAGGAGGACAGGAAAGCAAAAGCGCCAGGAAAGGCAGCCGAAACCTAAAAACTGAATATTGTGCAAACTACGAAAGGAGAATTTCCATAACAAATTGGATTCCAGGGATTGAAATTGAGAACGCAAGGGGGATTCGCCAGGTTTCATTGAAAACGTACCATTTGATGAAAGGGCGGATTTACATAACTGGCGAGATCAATGCAGAGACTGCGGAAAACTTTTTAGACCAGATGTTGTATATGGAAGATACAGCGAAAAAAGTCACCCTGATCATCGACAGCAATGGAGGTGAAATTGGTGCAGGACTGATGATTTACGACACTCTCGTAAATGCAAAAGTTCCGGTGGATGTATGCTGTGTGGGAAAAGCCTGCAGCATGGTGGCCATTCTTCTGGCAGCAGGAGAAAAAGGGCACCGGTTCATCCTGCCTCACGGGAAGGTGATGATCCACGAACCAAGGATTCTCGGAGGACTCGGTGGCACTGCTTCTTCCATCCGCAGTATTTCTGATACTATCCTGGAGACCAGGGATACAGTAAACGGGATCCTTGCGAAACATACAGGGAAAAGCCTGGAAGAGATCAACCGCTGCACTGTTTACGATAACTTCATGAATGCAGAACAGGCCATTGCCTTCGGCATTTGTGATAAGATTGTAAAACATATTTAGCTGCGGTGCACTTGGACAAAAGCAACATATTTGTCAAGACAGCACCTGCAGGTAACAACTGTTAAGCTTATTGCAAAAGAATATGGAGGAAATGCTATGTTACCAGAGAAAAACACTATGATTCTTGCTGACGACCAGTATTACAGTCTTGATTGCCACAAGACTCAGCTGAATAACAATGTTCTCGTAGTGGGATGCAGTGGAGCCGGTAAGAACCGGAGCATTGTAACTCCAAATCTTTTACAGGCAACAGGTAGTTATGTGGTTTCTGATCCAAAAGGAAATCTGTATAAGCAGTATGGAAATTACCTGAGAAAACAGGGATATACAGTCAAATGCCTGGATTTTGTAAATCCGGAGCGCTCTGTAGGATATAATCCTCTGGAATATATCCGAAATTCCCAGGATATTGTAAAAATGGCACATATGCTGGTATATAACAGCAAACATACAGGTGCAAGGAGCGTGGATCCGTTCTGGGATGAGGCATCGGCTCTTCTGGTGGCGTCTCTGATCGGTTATATAATGGAAACTTGTGAAGAATGGAGACTTGAATATGTGCTGAAGATTCTTTGCAAAGGGAAAAGAATTGAAAGCCGTATACCAGGTGGCAAAAATGCCCTGCAGTGTATGATGGATGAGCATCAGATGAGGTATCCTGGCAGCTGGGCCTGCAGAGAATTCGCCAAGGCAGATGTTGCAGGTGACAGGACTTTTAACAGCATATTAATTACGCTCACTGCTGCACTGGGAAATCTGAGCAGTAAGGAAATAAATAAAATGCTCAGCAAAGATGAGGTTGATATCAGTTCACTGGGGCGCAAGAAAACGGCCCTGTTTGTGGTAGTCAGTGACACTGACAGAAGTATGGACACTTTTGTCAACCTGTTCTTTACCCAGGCAATGAATGAATTGTGCAGATACGCTGATGAAAAATGTCCAAACTCTAAACTCCCAGTGCCGGTACGATTTATTCTGGATGATTTTGCAACGAACTGCCGCATTGAGGAATTCCCAAGAATGATCTCATCCATCCGTTCCAGAGGAATTTCAACTATGCTGATGGTCCAGTCTGAGGGACAGCTGGAAAAAGGCTACGGTGCAGATGGAAAAACGATTATCAGCAACTGTGACACTTACATTTACCTGGGAGGAAATGACACTGCCACAGCAGCTGCAATTGCAGAGCGAAGCGATTTACCACTTTGCGATATCCTGAATATGCCGGTGGGATATAACTGGTTATTCAGAAGAGGACAGGTTCCTTCTTTTAACCGCAATTTCAACCTGGAAGCCTTTCTCCGCGCCAGAAAGATCGTTCCGGACAGATCGAAGGGGCATAGTGAAAAATGTGCAAAAAATAATAAAAACTCAATTACTGACAGTCTGAAATACTCTATGATGAGTAAAGAAGAAACAGAAGAAATGCATGCCAGGTGGATGGCAGAAGAATTTGATGATGGCTTGGCTTGCATAGCGTCTATAGAAGATGATGAAGAGTGAGGTCAGATATAACCCCTAAAAAGAAGGAGGGCCGGACCTGTTGGCCCGGCAAGTATGAAAAAGAAAAAGTTAATTGTTAATCTATGTAAAAAAGCTTTCGCTTTATTTGTTTATTAATATACGCGGAATTTGTGATGAATCTGTGAGAAGGAGTTGAAAAAAGTATGATGAAAATCTAAAGAACTTATAAACTCAGATATAGTAAGGGCGCGGGCTAGTGACATGTTTATTTTGGAAAATGCCTGCGAAAAAATGAAAATATAACACTTTTTGCAATATATCTCCCATAAAAAACAATAGACTACATAGGAAAATTCTGTATAATAGAAAGTAATGATGCAAATCGCAAGAAGATTCATACGAACAATCTGAAAACTTGTAGCTACTGAAAGAATGGTAAGAAGAAAACAGTCCTTCAGCAGAAGAAAGTTGTATTGTGGATGAGGGCAGTTTTCAGGAAAAAGAGGACTTTTTTGCGAGGAAAGCAGAAATCAGATCGTAAAAAGGGGAGGTATGAGTATGCAAGGTGTTTTTGAGGCAATCAACGGTGTATTTGGGTTTATAGGTCCGCTGTCGGATCTGTTGTGGGATTTTCCTACGAATTTTGAATGGTATCGGAACATTCCGATTCTGGGAAATATTTCACTGGCAATTATCGTACTGCTTGGATCCGGCATTTTTTTCACTATTAAGCTGGGATTTATCCAGGTCACACATTTCAAAAAGGGCATTCGCCTGCTCACAGAAAAACGTTCCGTCAAGACTGGAATCACTCCGCTAGCAGCATTTTTGCTAAGCGCAGCCATGCGTGTAGGCCCCGGAAATATCATCGGTGTTACAGGCGCTATCGCAGTAGGCGGTCCGGGAGCCCTGTTCTGGATGTGGATCTCCGCATTTTTCGGAATGGCAGTAGCTTATATGGAAGCCGTTCTGGCGCAGATCTTTAAGGAGAAAAAAGACGATGAGTTCGTAGGCGGACTCCCATTTTATGGAAGAAAGCTTCTTGGAAACAGCGTTGGAATCGGCGTATTTTTGTCCGTCCTTTACATCCTTTATGCGCTGTGCTGCCTGCCAGCCCAGGGCTTTAACGTAGTTTCTTCTGTAGGAAGAATAGCGGAGATCCTTACTGGAAAAACAATCGCAGTAGATTCCCTGTTTTACTATGTTGCAGGTGCGCTGATCATAATCCTTACCGCAGTGATCGCATTTGGCGGAATCAAAAAGGTATCCAAATGGACCGATATGATGGTTCCGGTAATGGCAGTGCTGTATATCCTGGTGGTAGTGGTACTGATCATTCTGAATGTGGGACAGATTCCATACTTCTTCACATCCGTATTTGGCGGAGCATTTAAGCCACAGGCATTCTTCGGTGGAGCTATGGGAACGGTTTTGGCACAGGGTGTGAAACGAGGTCTGATGTCAAACGAGGCTGGTCAGGGAACCATCACAATGTCTGCCGCAGCAGCAGATGCAAAACATCCTTGCGAGCAGGGAATCCTAGCTTCTCTTGGTGTTTTCCTGGATACTATTGTGATCTGTACACTGACTGGTTTCGTAGTAGTTATGGCTCACTGCTGGACTGGTGAAGGCGCTGAGGCATGGGCTGCACTTGATAAATTACCGAAATTTACAGAGTCTATTGCAGTGCTTACACCAGGTACCTCCATGAATGCGATCATGACATTCCTGGTAACTTTATGTTTTGGACTGTTTGCATTTACCTGTCTTCTGGGAATGATCAGCTTCTCCGAAATTGCAGCAAACCGTATCCGGAAAGACGCAGTCTGCATCAATATTGTGCGCTGCATCGCCCTGTTTGTTGCCGCATTTGGAATCCTCTGCAACCTTGCAGGACTGGAGCTTGGAAACCTTTGGGCGTTCTCTGATCTGGGAAATATTCTGATCGTGTACTTCAGCGTTCCCATTGTTTTCGTAGGTGCGAAATGCGTATTTAAGGCTACAAAGCATTATAAGAAAAATGATGGAACACCATTTGATTCCAGCGTGGTAGGAAGAGATGACTGCGTATATTGGGATGAGAAAAAGAAGGAAAAACATTAAAGAATAGTAGATAAAAAGAACTGGAAAATGAGGGATATGTTGTGGGCACTATGCAAACATATAGACAATTTCCAGTTCTTTTTGTTGTATTTATGCGTTTTTATACTTCCAGTTCTCCGCCTGAAGCTGCAGATCGATCATATGCTTATAGATACCTTTCTGCGCTTTCAGCTCTTCCGGAGTACCGCTTTCTGCAACCACGCCATCTTTCAATACCACGATCTTATCGACTCCATCAACGGTTCTCATGCGGTGTGCAATGATCAGAACCGTCTTATTCTGGATCAGTTTGGACAGGGCTTCCTGGATCAGGGACTCATTGTCAACGTCCAGGGAAGCGGTTGCCTCGTCCATAAGGATAATAGGAGAATCCTTAAGGAAAGCTCTGGCAATGGAGATTCTCTGGCGTTCACCACCGGAAAGCTCGGAGCCGTTTTCCCCGATCATACTGTTCCATTTATCCGGCATTTTTTCCACAAATTCGTCGCAGTGAGCCAGGCGTGCAGCGGCCATAACCTCTTCGTCTGTGGCATCTTTTTTTCCGATCCGGATGTTTTCCATAATGGTATTATTGAACAGGGTTACATCCTGAAAAACAATGGAATACAGGGAAAGAAGTGTCTCAGGATCAATGTCTGAAACGTTCATTCCACCTACCGTGATCTGTCCGCTATTGGCATCCCAGAAGCGCGCAGCCAGTCTGGAAACGGTTGTTTTTCCGCCGCCGGAAGGACCGATAAGAGCGGTAACTTCGCCCTGTTTTGCTGTGAAAGTGACGTCCTTTAACACCTGCTCGCCGTCCTCATAGGAGAAGGCAACATGGTCGAACGTGATGTCATATCCCTTGTTATCCATAGTGGATTTACCGGTCTGTTCCTGGTAAGAAAGGATCTCATCCATACGTTTGCACTGGGTATCTGTGGAGATAACCGCGGAAAGATTCTGCAGCGCAACCTGGAATGGATCGTACATTCTGGACACAACCAGCAGGTACATGAAGAAGGTGAGGACATCGATTTTTCCCTGAACAAAAAGGACGCCGCCAGTAAGTCCTACGGTTCCAATTCCCAGTTTCAGGATCATCTGGGAGGAGCACACAAACAAGGCGTTGATAAATTCTGTTACAACAGAATGCTTTTCTACAGCCTGGATTTTCTTGTTTAAGCCAGTCATGTAGGTGGCAGTTGCATTGTAAGATTTCAGGTCACGCATGGTTTCCAGGCCTTCCTGAATGCCGTCCATGCACTCTAATTTGTACTTCATGGCAGTGGCGTTCAGCCTGTGGGAAATAGGCCTTGCGCCAAGGACTACGAAAAAGGCAACCGGGATCACCCATACGGCTGCAATGGTCATAGGCACATTAAAGAAAAACAGGCTGATCATGACCAAAGTAGTAGAGATCATGGAACCGATCAGCTCCGGAATAAAATGTGAGGATGCGGTTTCCAGCCAAGCGCAGTCGCCCATGATGGTGTTGGTAAGGTCTGACAGATCCTTTTTTCCAAAGAAAGACAGTGGAATTTTTCGAAGTTTTTCTGCCAGGGTACGTCTTCGCACACCGCTTTCTACATAAGTAGAGAGGAAGGTGGAGATGTACTGAAAATAGGTGGTGAGGACGATCAGCAGCAGTATGACAAGGATTCCGCCGATATAAAGGGGAAATTTTGACCTGTCAAAAGAGCCGTTTAAAATGTCTTCGGCCAGGAGATAAAGAAGTCCTACCGGAAACATAAACGTAAGATTGGAAAGGGTAACGGCTGTGATCGCCTTTATCATATCTCTGGCACCCTGTTCGGAAAGGGCGTATTTATGCTTTATTTTTTCGATTAAATTCATAATGCACTACCTACCTTCCAGTTTACTGATTTGTTGTATTCCTCCCACATGTGGGCGTAAACACCTTGGTTCTGAAGAAGCTGGTCATGGCGTCCGCTTTCTGCAATTTTGCCATCCTTCAGCACGTAAATACAGTCTGCATTTGTGATGGTGGAAAGCCTGTGGGCGATCATAATTACGGTTTTATCCTTGGAAAGATTGTCGAAAGCAGCCTGTACTTTCTGTTCGTTATCCGGGTCGGCGAAAGCGGTTGCTTCGTCCAGGATCAGCACCGGAGCGTTCTTCAAAAAGGACCTGGCAATGGAAAGACGCTGTGCTTCACCGCCGGAAACATAGAGGCCTTTTGCACCGATCATGGTGTGGATCCCATCCGGGAATTTTTCGATAATATCCATGCACTGGGCGTCCTTTAAAGCCTTCAGAACCTCTGCTTCGGAGGCTTCCGGTTTACTGATCCGCACGTTATCCAGAATGGACATTTTCAGCAGCTTGCTGTCCTGGAAAACGTAGGAAATCTGGTTCATAAGCTCGCTGCTGGTAATGTCTTTTACGTTGACGCCGCCGATTTTTACACTGCCTTCTTTTACATCCCAGAACCTTGCAACAAGGGATGCCAGGGTGGTTTTTCCACCGCCGGAAGGTCCTACAAAGGCAATGTGCTGGCCTGGTTTTACCTTCAGGGAAATGTGGTCGATGGCGTTCTTGGAAGCGCCTTCGTAGGCGAAAACAACATTGTCAAGAGTGATGGAGCTGTCCTTTGGAACCTGCCCATTTGCAGTTTCCGGAAGAGGCTCTTTTTCCATCAGCTGGCCCATACGCATGAGGGCATCTTTTACCTGGAGCTGTGCTTCGCCGGCATAGGCAAGCTTCATTAAAGTGGTGGTCAGAATCGGAGTGATGATGATATAAAAGAACAGATTCAGACCGAAATCCGTTGTGATTTCTTTGCCTCCCAGGAGGTATGCCGCAACGATAATGAAGGCAAAAGTGGAGTTTACAGCGGTGGTAAAACCGATCATTGGTTTCATCATCCGTTTGGTATAATCGATGGTCCATTTCTCATAATCGTCAATGGCTGCCTTGAAGCGTTTGAAGGAGAAAACGGACTGTCCAAAGGTTTTTACAACTGGGATTCCACGGACATATTCCACTGCTTCGGAGGACATCACTTCCAGGGAATTCTGGTATTCCTTCATACTTTTTTCCATATCTTTTCCCATCATGGTGCTCATGAAAACGAAGCCAAGAGCAGCCGGAATCAGGCAGATCAGACCAAGTCTCCAGTCGAAAAGAAACATCATAATAAGAAGTCCCACTGGTGTCACTGCGGAGACTGCTTTGTCCGGAAGGTTGTGTGCCAGGTAGGTCTCTGTGGCAGCACTGGAATCGGTGACGATCTTGCGGATCTTTCCGCTGCCTTCGGTTTCTATGTAGCCAAGGTGCAAGGTCATAATGTGTTCCATCATAATGGTCCGCATGGAAGCCTGCACGTGGAAGGCGGAAATATGGGAGCACATCAGAGCCACGATGTACAGAAGCATGCCAAGGAGGGCAAAGCCTACTGCGTGCCAGCCATAGGAGGAGATTCCCTCAGCCTGGGAAAAATCAAGCTTCACGCGAAGCACTTCCTGCATGATCCGCCAGATGTAATAAAATGGCACAAGTGCGATCAGAGCACTGATCCCGGCAAAAATCACGGAAAGAATGCTTAAGTACTTGTAGCTGCCCGCAAAAACAAATAGCTGTTTTAGCAGGCTTGGTTGTTTTTCATTTTTCTTTTCCATTTGGTTCACCTCTTGAAATTGTATTTATAGGCAACAAATCCCATTGAAAATATTAGAATAAACTAACAATTGTTTCAATTACATAATAGCATAATGGCTCCTTTTAGCAATGAGATTTGTGGAGAATATTTATCAACAATGCTGCAAAAATTTTATACTGCGAAGGAAATTTGCCGTTGTAAAAGTTGGGATACTCATTTATAATGGAAAGAAGATTCAAGGTTACTGTTTACTCGGAAACTTTTTCCAGGGGACAGTAACGATTCCAATGAGACTTTATAGGGAAAAACAGGAGGAAAACCTTGAAGAAAGAATTAGTTATTGTCATTGATTTTGGTGGTCAGTACAATCAGCTGGTTGCAAGACGTGTCAGAGAATGTAACGTATATTGCGAAATCTATTCTTACAAGACCGATCTTGAGAAGATCAAAGCCATGAATCCGAAGGGAATCATTCTTACTGGCGGACCGAACAGCTGCTACGAGGCGGATTCACCTACTTACCAGAAGGAACTGTTTGAGCTTGGTATTCCGGTGCTTGGACTTTGCTATGGCGCACAGCTTATGATGCATGTGCTGGGCGGTAAAGTTGAGAAAGCAGACGTCAGCGAATACGGCAAGACAGAGCTGCTGGTTGATAAAACAGACTCCAGAATTTTCAAAGGGGTATCAGAGAAGACAATTGTCTGGATGAGCCATACCGATTACATTTCCAAACAGGCTCCGGGATTTGAGATTGCTGCACATACAGCAGACTGTCCGGTAGCAGTTGCAGAGAATGCAGAGAAGAAGCTGTACGCGATCCAGTTCCATCCGGAAGTTCTTCACACAGTAGAAGGAAAGACTATGTTATCCAATTTCGTACTGGGTGTGTGCGAATGTGCCGGAGACTGGAAAATGGATGCCTTTGTTGAGCACACGATCCAGGAAATCCGTGAGAAAGTAGGCGATGGCAAGGTACTTCTGGCGCTGTCCGGCGGTGTTGATTCTTCTGTGGCAGCAGGACTTCTTTCCAGAGCGATTGGCAAACAGCTGACCTGTGTATTCGTAGACCACGGTCTTCTTCGTAAAGATGAGGGAGACGAAGTAGAAGGCGTATTTGGTCCAAATGGACAGTTTGACCTGAACTTTATCCGTGTAAATGCACAGCAGAGATATTATGATAAACTTGCAGGAGTTACCGAGCCAGAGGCAAAACGTAAGATCATCGGCGAGGAATTTATCCGTATCTTTGAAGAGGAAGCGAAGAAGATCGGTGCGGTTGACTTCTTGGCACAGGGAACCATCTATCCGGATGTGGTAGAGAGTGGCCTTGGCGGAGAGTCCGCAGTAATTAAGTCTCACCACAATGTAGGTGGACTTCCAAAGCATGTTGACTTCAAAGAGATCATTGAGCCGCTTCGCGATCTTTTCAAAGACGAGGTAAGAAAAGCCGGACTGGAGCTTGGAATTCCGGAGAAGCTGGTATTCCGTCAGCCATTCCCAGGTCCGGGACTTGGAATCCGTATCATCGGTGAAGTAACCGCTGAGAAAGTCCGCATTGTACAGGACGCCGATTTCATCTACCGCGAAGAGATTGACAAAGCCGCCGCTTCTTACAAAGAAGAGACCGGCAAAGAGCCATCCTGGATGCCGAACCAGTACTTTGCAGCCCTTACCAATATGCGAAGCGTAGGCGTTATGGGTGATTTCAGAACATACGATTATGCAGTAGCACTTCGTGCCGTAAAGACCATCGACTTCATGACCGCAGAATCATCCGAGATTCCGTATGAGGTGTTGAATAAGGTGATGAACCGTATCATCAATGAAGTAAAAGGGGTAAACCGCGTATTCTACGATCTGACCAGCAAGCCACCGGGAACGATTGAGTTTGAGTAATGAAATGTTTGTTCGCAAACCTTATTATTCAGTTTTTTGTAAAAATGAATAATCTATACACTTTAAGGTTCTGAATCTACATAGTAGGTTCGGAGCCTTTTTTTGTGGGAGAAAAGAGTGGTGTTGTGGGGAAAGTAGTTCACTATTACTGGATAATAGAAAGTGCGAAAAAGTGGATAATGGAGTGTGTTAATGAACATAGTGTTTTTTCTAAAAGTGATTTTTGGGAAAATTGAAATCCGTCAGAAACCGCATAAATAAAGGCTTTACAGAAACAGGCTTGAAAATTCCCAAAAGTGAAAACAGGAAAAATCCTTGTTTTTGGGAAGAAAAACTCTCTTTTTGGGAAAGAACTCTTTGTTTTTGGGAAATTTATTTTTCTTTTTTAGAAAATGTATTTCTCCTTTTTGGGAAGAAAAAGTTCTTATTTTTCTGTAATAAAAAATGCGAGTGCAATTTTGTAACTTATGAGATTTTCAGGAACAGAACAAGTCATTTTTGGGAGTGAGGTTCTCTTTTTGGGAGAAAATCAGCTCTTTCTGGGAAAATAGCCTTTATTTTTGGGAAAAAGGATTCGTTTTTGGGAAAATCAATTCATTTTTGGGAGAAAAACATCCTTTTTTGGGAAAAGTTCTCTCTTTTTGGGAAAGGAGAAGCACTATGCGGAAAAAGAATTACAAAGGACGTTGTGAAAAGGTATCAGTCAGCAAAAGTGAAGATGTATGCAGACTGTACAGCGAGATACAGAAAAAGTATCTGGATATGCTGGAAGAAAATCAGGAGATAAAGGAAATACAATGTAATGTATTACTAGACGGTCTGGAAATAGGAGAATACACTTCTGATTTTGTGTGTAAGAAAACAGGAAACCATCTCATGGTGAGGGAGTGTGTAGAGGAAAAATATCTTATGAAACCTATGACCGTGAAACTCTTGGATGCAAGCCGGGTATATTGGTTAAAACTTGGTGTACAGGATTGGGGGCTGGTAATTGATGGAGAAGAATAAGATTTTAGGAAGTCAGGATAATACAAAGATTATCAGAATATTAGAAGTAAAAGAATCTTCATTTCTTGTAATTGACTGTATAAAAAGGACGATGCCGCAATGGAAAGACAAAGAACAGTTTAAGGACTGGAAGTCAGTGACAGAACAGGAATTGTGGGAAATCACCAACATTTATCCATCGAAAACAGATACAGCATTATCCACTACATCAAAGTACATACAGGAACATTATGCACTAATAGCCGGGATTTTGCCTTTTATCGGGGATGAAAAAGAACGCAGCCGGATGATACGGTCAATCGCAGAATTAAAGAATTACAGCAAACAGACAATACGAAATACACTCTGTTTATACTTGGTTTATCAGGATATTTCTGTACTTGCCCCGAAAGAAAAGAAAGAAAAAGAACTGAGCAGAGATGAAAAGATAATGCGATGGTCTTTGAACAAATTCTTTTACACAAAGAACCAGAATACATTGACAACAGCTTACACAATGATGCTGAAAGAGAAGTATACAGATGCAGAGGGTACATTGTTACCACATCCATCCATTCATCAGTTCCGATATTTCTATAAAAAGACAAAGAAGCAGCAAAATTTCTACATTTCCAGAGAGGGAGTGAAAAAATATCAAAGGAACAGAAGACCATTGTTAGGTCAGGGAGTACAGGAGTTTGCCAGCAGTATAGGAATGGCTATGTTGGATTCTACTATTTGCGATATATACCTTGTAAATGAACGTGGAGAATTGATTGGAAGACCTGTTTTAACAGCCTGTATTGATGCGTACAGTTCCATATGTTGTGGTTATTCGTTAGGCTGGGAGGGTGGCATCTACAGCCTGAGAGGACTTATGCTGAATGTGATAACTGATAAGGTGGAGCATTGTAGAAAATATGGAATCGACATCACAGAAAAAGACTGGAATTGTAAAGAACTTCCGGGAACACTTGTTACAGATAAAGGTGCGGAGTATGCATCTGAGAATTTTGAGCAGCTAACAGACCTTGGAGTATCTATCATCAATCTTCCAGCGTACCGCCCGGAACTCAAAGGTTCTGTAGAAAAGTTCTTTGATGTGATACAGAGTATCTATAAACCATATCTAAAGGGAAAAGGTGTGATAGAACCAGACTTTCAGGAAAGAGGTTCGCATGATTATAGAAAAGATGCGTGTCTGACGTTGGAACAGTTTGAAAAGATTCTCCTGTACTGCATCATTTATTACAATACTTCCAGAACATTAGAAAACTTCCCTTTTACAAAAGAAATGCTGGAAAAGAAGATAAATCCATATGCAAGTGAGATATGGAATTATGGGAAAAAAGAGGTCGGAGCAAATCTTCTAACCGTATCAAAAGAAGAACTTATCATGTGCCTGATGCCACGGACGACAGGAAGATTCAGCAGGTTTGGACTTAGGGTAAATAAATTAAGATACCGACATGATAATTATACAGAAAAGTATCTGACAGGCGGTGAGGTTACAGTCGCTTATAATCCAGATGATGTATCGAATGTATGGATGATAGAAAAATCTGGTCGGTATGTGAAGTTTGAACTGATAGAGAGCCGATTTGATGGAGTAAATCTGGAAACCGTACAGGAAATACAGACAAAGACAAGAGAGAGAATCCAGACAGGAAGTGAAGCAAGTTTACAGGCACAGGTACAGCTTGCAAGAAATATAGAGAATGTAGTCAATATGGCAATGCCGCAAAAATCGCTGAGACTAAAGGATATACGGAACAATCGAAAGAAAGAGCAGAACCGTATCCATAAAGATTATGTAAAGGAGTGTGAAGAATAATGTTTGATGCGATGAGATTGATTGAAAAACTGCCTGAGATGTTATCAGGAGAAGAATTGATACAGAAAATGTCTATTCTTCCGGTATATGAGGAAGAAGTATGCCGGAATGGTTCAGATGCAGAACGCTTGATGAAACTTTCTGATTTGTACAACATTTATCTTCCATCCCAGATGTCCACAGAAATCTACAGTAAACTGTATCTGGCAATTTTGCGTTCTTTACAGAAAAAAGGAACAAAGCTGGCGGTACAGCAGATGAACAGCAATAAAAGAAATATGAATGAAGCAACGAACAGCCGTGGAAATCAGGAATACAGTGGCATTATTGGCGGTTCTGACAGCTTCACAATCATTGGTACAAGTGGTATAGGAAAGTCTTCTGCTATTTCCAGAGCCTTAAATCTTATCATGGCAAATCAGATAATTTACTTAGAAGAACCTTATGTAAAAATCATCCCATGTATCACCGTACAATGTCCTTATGATAGTTCTGTAAAAGGAATGTTGCTGGAAATTTTGAGAAAAGTCGATGGTGAACTGGAAACAACGTATTACAAAAATGCACTGAGGGCAAGAGCTACAATAGATATGCTCATTGGGTCTGTCAGTCAGGTTTGTTTAAATCACGTTGGGTTACTGATTATTGATGAAATCCAGAATGTAGTAAACAGCAAGAATGGCAAAAGTTTAATAGGTTCTCTGACACAGTTAATCAATAATAGTGGAATCAGTATAGGAATGATAGGAACTCCTGAGAGTGAGATTTTCTTTGGACAGGCAATGCAGTTAGCACGTAGAAGTCTGGGATTAAAATACACGGCATTGCCGTATGATGCCTATTTCTATAAAGTGTGTGATACCTTGTTTCGCTATCAATATGTGAAGCATCATACAGAACTTACAGATGGGATTGTCAGATGGCTTTATGAACACAGTGCCGGGATAATCAGTATTGCAGTTTCGCTTGTACACGATGCACAAGAAATCGCTATTCTAAACCAAAAGGAAAGCCTTGATATGTCGGTTTTACAAGAAGCCTATGAGCAGAGAATGGGAATGTTACATGACTATATCCAGCCGACCGTACAGTGTAGTAGAGGAAGAAAAACGAAAAAGAAATCCTGTGTAAGTAAACAGGAAGAAAAAGCAGTTTCCAAGACTACAGAAGAAATACAGGAAAACTTAATCCAGACCTTAGTAAAACAGGCAAAGAAAGAGAAGACAGATATTGTAGAGCTTCTTAAAGAATATGTGCAAGTGGAGGTGATTGTATGATTGGTTTTATGCCGGAACTGTATGACGATGAGCTACTATACAGTGTTTTAAGCAGATATTATGCAAGGTCAGGGCATTTAATCTATCGTGCTGCATCCGAGGAACTGTTTCAAAATCCAAAAGTAAGACCAGATGTTCTTTTAGTCAATGCTTATAAAAAAGAGGTCATAGATGTACTTGGTGCATCTATGGAAACTCTTGTAAGAAAACATACGATGTTTCCGGCATACGCTATGTTTTTACCGTATCAAAGAAGAAAAGACGCTTTTCACTCACTTGTCAGGAGAGATGGAAAACATAGTAATCTTCTTGCGATACCAGTGAGAAAAAAGTCAAAATATCTGAGATATTGTCCAGTTTGTGCAGAAAGGGACAGACAGCAATATGGGGAAACGTACTGGCATAGAACAGGGCAGATTCAGGGAGTTAAAGTGTGTCCACAACACAGATGTTATCTGCAAGCTACAGAGGTACTTGTGAGTGGAAAAGCGACTCCGGCATTTACCCCGGCAGAAGAAGCAATTCCAGAAACACAGGAAGTTATAAGTTGCAATAATGAGTTGGAATTAAAACTGGCACAGTACATAATAAACGTGTTTCAGACAGATATAGACATGGAAAATCAAGTATCCGTGGGGGAATTTCTTCATATGCAGATGCAAGGGACAGAGTATCTTTCTTTACGTGGAGAACAGCGAAATATAGGAAAGTTACATCAGGATTTTACAAGGTATTATCGAGATTTACAGGACAACGATTTTACAGAGCTTTGGCAAATACAGAAAGTTTTTACCAACGATAGATACAGATTGCAGGATGTCTGTATGCTGGCAATGTTTTTAGGTGTGAAGCCTGAAAAGCTGGTAAACAGAAAGCTACCAGAAAGCAGTCAGATAGAAGAATATGAACAGCGTATTTATCAGTTGCACGAACAGGGCATGAAATATCCAGAGATTGCAAAAATGCTTGGCGGTTCTTATGATACTGTAAAATGCATTGGAGAAGGACGCTACAAAAAATATAAGAAAGATAATATAGGGAAACAGAATGTTCAGAGTAAAAAGAAAGGAAGTGACTGGAAAAAGATTGACAGGGAAACTTTACCACTTGTAAAGACTGCTATTTATGGGATAAGGGAAGATAAATCACAGAATGGAAAGCCGGGACGTGTAACAGAGTATGCAGTTACAAAAGCGTTAGGGTTGCCATCAAAAAGAATGTGCCAGTTACCTTTATGCCGCTTAGAGATACAAAAATATAAAGAAGAGTATCCTAGATACTGGGCTAGAAAAGTCGTGTGGGCGGTACAGGAAGTGTTGAAGAATGGAGATGAATTAAACTGGAAAAGAATAAGAGAACTGACAAATCTACGAAAAACGAATTTGCAGCAGTGTTTCCCATATTTGATTTATGAAACAGAAAAGGAAGTGGCAGAAAAAATTAAGAGTACAATCGAAATATAGAGATAAAATAGCTTGCTTTTCATATTATATTTATAAAATAATATTGGAGAAAAGAAATTTTAAAAATGATTCGTCAAATTGCACAAAGGATTATTGTAAATGCTGGTACTGCCATAAATGAAATGGCATCATTTTGAGGGCAAAAAAAGGGGTGATTTATGATATGGCATAGACATAAGTTTGTAAGTTTTGGCAATAGACGAACTTTTCAGAATGTTTTATAATCATGGCATAGTCAAGAGAGAGAAAGAAAAAAGCTGCTTTTGATGATACAACTAAATAAAAACATCTGAAAGATTTCGTACAGTGAAACCATGTGTGCCCCTCAGTCCCGCATGGTGGAGTTTTAGGACTGTGGTGTGGTGACAGCAAGTAGTCAGAAGTGTCACAAACAATGGATTATATATCGAAAGATATAGTTTTTGAAATAGACTTGAAATAGACTTTGAATTAGAATTTGGACGGGCAACAGATGTAGAAGATTAGGATGAGTTTCTTATGCTATCTCTACGTTTGTTGCTCGTCCTTTTTTTATAAATATAGAAATTAAGAAAGGAAGGTATCCATTATGGATAATAAAACAGTTACTATTCCACGTAATATGAATGAAATTATGCGAGAGGTGATTGGTGATTACATTAAAACAAATCCTGTTTTGCCAGAAGAAGAGGAAATGGAAGCAGAATGTTTGATGAATCTTAGAAATGAAATTGCAATGTATAATTGTTATACATCAAAAGATAATAAACTCAGGATTCCAGTAGTTTTGTCTGACTGGGGAATTGCACAGTTGTTACTGAAAAAGTATCACATTGTAAATGTATGTTTTGATGGATTGGCAGAATCAGCTTATAGTCCTCTTGCAATTTATATCGAGGATGGAGAAAAAGCTGGGACATACTCTATGGATGAAAATGATTTAAAGAAAATTATTGTGAGGCTTAATAATTCGATTACACAAAGAGGAATCAATGAAGTTTTAAATAAAATCAAACTCGATGCATCAAATGTATACCCTTGTACAGAACCAAATCTGATTGCAGTCAACAATGGAATCTTTGATTTTGATACAAAGACGTTGCTGCCATTTACACCTGATAAAGTGTTTCTTACGAAGTCGAAAGTAAATTATAATCCAAATGCAAAGAATATTACGATTCATAATCCTGATGATGGTACAGATTGGGATGTGGAAAGCTGGATGAATGATTTATCTGATGATAAGGAAGTTGTAGAGGTTCTCTGGCAGATTTTAGGTGCTATTATCAGACAAAATGTACCATGGAATAAATCCGCATGGTTTTACTCTGAGTCTGGTAACAATGGAAAAGGTACTTTATGTGAACTGATGAGACAGCTTTGCGGTGAGGGAAGTTATAAATCTATTAAACTTGAAGATATGGGAAAAGAATTTTTATTAGAACCGTTGGTTGGAGCATCTGCAATCATTGTAGATGAGAACGATGTTGGTACATATATTGATAAGGCAGCAAATTTAAAAGCGATTGTCACAGGTGATGTAATTCAGATTAACAGAAAGTTTAAACAGCCGATTTCATTTAGGTTTAGAGGTTTCATGGTACAGTGTTTGAACGAGATGCCACGCGTCAAAGATAAGTCGGATAGTTTTTTCAGAAGACAGCTTTTCATTCCATTTACAAAGTGTTTTACAGGGGTTGAAAGAAAATATATCAAACAGGATTACTTAAAACGTACAGAGGTACTTGAGTATGTATTGTACAAAGTATTGAATATGGATTATTATGAGCTTTCTACACCAGATGTTTGTAAGGATGCACTGGAAGAATACAAAGAATTTAATGACCCAATCTTGCAGTTTGTCAATGAAATTCTTCCGCAGTTGCAGTGGGATTTAGTGCCATTTACATTTTTGTACAGTCTGTACAGAGCATGGTTTGATAGATACATTCCATCCGGCAGTCCACAGTCACGAAATACATTTATCAAAGATTTGTTGATTGCATTGAAAGATAATGATATGTGGGAATGTAGTGACAAAAATGCAAAAGTAGCTTCTGCAAATCGCATGGACAAACCAGAATGGCTGATTGATGAGTACAAGTTAGAAGACTGGTACAGTCAGACATACAAGGGTGCTGATAGAGCGAAGAAATGTTGTCCATCATTGAAAGCAAGTTACAGAGGTATTGTTAGAAAATAGAAATATAAGTATAAAATGCCGGGGTGACCGGCATTTTATACCATTTTTTATGAGATACAGGAAATGTGGATGAAAAGTGGTACGCTGAATGTAAAGGCTGGCACTGGATATACCACTTTTTAAAGAAATACCATTTTTTTAAGACTAAGTGTATAACAGAAATAAAAAATATAAATATAATATAACATTGTAGCTAAAAAATGGTATTGTGGTATTTTTTGTATCATCCACTTTTTCTCTGTAGAACGGAAATTTTTATTGGAGGAATTATACATGATTATTTTAGCAGATACAAAGCAGAAACCGGGTTATCACCCAGAAGAGGATGCGTTACAGAAAAACGGTCATTCACTGGTGAGACTTAAATTGCCAGTAGGAGATTATTGTGTTATGACAACTCGGTGTATGGATATGTTTAAGAATCGTGAACATGAAATTTATACAAGCAATAAGTTTTTTGACACACATAAGAGTAAGAATATCAAGTTACAGCCACAGGATACATATGGTACGTATACAATTAGTGTTGATGTAAAGCTGAACTGTAGAGAACTGCAATCTAATTTATTGAGCGGCAGATTTGGACGTAGATACCGCTTTGAACGAGAATGTATGAGAGCCAGAAATATGGGGGTAAAACTTTATATTGTGATTGCAGATGATGCGGTCAAATGTGAAGAGGATTTTAGGCATTTAAAAAAATATGGTAGTGAGGAAGAGTGCGGTCAGGAGATGTTGAACAAGATGGAGGATTTTGTAAAAAAATATGGCTGTACATTTCTGTTTACGACAAAAGACAGACTTCCATCAGTGATTGAGCAGATTCTTATGGAAGAACAGTTACCTTGGGCTGTGTAAAAAGCGAATAGAAAGAAAAGTTACTGCATTGTAAGATTTTCTGATATAATCAATCCTTAGAAGAAAACCATGTGTAAGGATGTGAATTATGGAAAATTTACGATGCAGTAATGTTATTCAATCTTCTGTTGCAATGAGAAAACCACTTGTAAAGGCTTTGAAAGAAGTATTTCCCAAGATGAGTTTAATGCAGATAAAGTTATTCTTTATCCTGTTAGAACATATAGACTGGCGAAGCAAAGTACCTTATCAGTTGGTTTTTATCGACAATGAGGTGGCAAAATACAGATTAGAAAGAAAGGATAAAACACCATCTTCTTTTGCCGGAGTGATGCGTAGAGAGTACAGAAATATTATATCACTCAGTAAGGTAACAGTGAAAATATACGGACAGCCTGAGATTACAGATTTTTTATTTACAGGAGTGTACGCAAATAATGACTTTACTGTAGTTGCATTGAATCCGGCATTTATAAAGTATTTTACCCATGTTGACAGAGTGACCGGGGCAAATATGAAACGAGATTATTTCCAATATTCTGTAGAGGACATTATGAATTTTACGTCGAAAAACAGTCTTTGTCTTTATCTGGAATTGCGAACTAGACAAAAGTATGATAAAACGCTGCATATGCCTGTAAATGCGGTAAATACTGAGGTAAGGTTTCATACAAAGAATTTAAAAGAGGTGTTCGGTCTTTCCAAGTCTGACTACACACAGACGATAGATGGAGTACAGCATTTTAACAGAACGTCTTTTGAGAAAAAGGTATTGCGACCAGCATTACAGGAGACGAGCCAGAGCAAGATGATAAAGATGCTGCCCCCAATACAAGATGAGTGTGGAATACATGAAGAACTGTTCAGGAAGACAAAGTATAATAACAGGATAAAGTATTATTATATTCATTTTCTGACACAGGAAGAAATTTTTATTGAGCAGGAGGGGCAGTACATAGACAAAGAAAAACTGAAAGAGATTCAGACTAGATTTTATTCTTTGTATATGAATAATAAGAAGTTTATTCGCTTTGTAGAGGAAGTGGAACAAATAAAATAATCTTTTTGTCATGATATGTTTATGAATGATTTAGCCCCAGAGTGTATTGCCAGATGCTCTGGGGCTTTTCTCTTTTTTAATCCTTGAATAAATGCTGCTATGGCAGCATGGCGAGTGCGTATATAGATATAAAAATTCGCACATTGAAAAGGAGATTTGTTATGACAAGAAAAGAACAGTTACAGGAAATCGAAGAACGCTTAAAAAATGGAGTAGAAGAATATTTTACAAGTGAGAAATACGCTTCTTTACTTAGAATCATGAGTAAATTTCATAATTACAGTTTTAATAACTGTATTCTTATTGCTACACAATGTCCACAGGCATCCTTTGTCACTGGATATAGTAACTGGAAGACATCTTTCAATCGTATTGTAAAGCGTGGGGAAAAGGCTATCCGCATTATTGCCCCATGCACGTATACAAAAGTAAACGAAGAGACAGGAGAAGAAGAAAAGCGTATTTTCTTTCGTACTACATCCGTATTTGATTTATCACAGACTATACAGATTCCGAATACAGAAGAAGTACAATTTGGCATTGAAGAACTTACAGGTAATGTTCCTGACTATGAAAGACTATTAAATGCCATTATCGCCACTTCTACGTGCCCGGTAAGCTACACGAAACCTAAAGGTAGTGTAAAAGGTTACTATGCTCCATTAGAGAAGAAAATTGTTGTTTGTGAGGGCATGAGTGAATTGCAGACGATTAAGACACTTCTGCATGAAATTGCACATTCTCTTCTTCACAATCCAGAGGAAATGGAAGAAAGAAAAGTTCGGAGAGATACAAAAGAAGTTGAAGCCTTATACCCATGTTTTTGTAATGTTGATCTTTTAAATTATTTTCCATAAATCCTCACTTTCTTGTAAAAAAGATGAGCATTATCAGATACGCTATTATCAGGTTTTCCC
>NZ_JBQKLL010000051.1:0-20729 GCF_052116245.1 Blautia sp. Sow4_E7 | reverse complement strand
AAAAAGGGTTCACATGGGAACGGTGTTTAAGAACAGGGTCACGTCTTGTGTGGGTGTCCGAAAAAAGGGTACTACACTAATTCGTGTGTCCACTGTTATGGGTACATTATAAAGCAAATATCAGAGAATCAACCCGGTGCAATTACGAGAATGACTGGAATATTAGTGTAAAGCAAAGTATACTTGGTGATATGAAAATATCACAGATTAAGCAGATTCATGTAAAAAAGCTATATGCAGAGCTAAGCAAGCGGAATTTTAAAGGCTCTACAATTCAGACTTGCCACGTATTATTATCATCAGTTTTTCAGATGGCTGTCGATTCGGATATGTTAAGAAAGAATCCATGCAAAGGCTGTCAGAAGGAGATAAAAGTGGAGCCGAGCCAGAGGCAAGCTCTGACAGTAAAAGAGCAAAATATATTGCTTGATTTTGTGGAGAACAGCAAAACTTATAATGTATATCTTCCCATGTTGACATTTGCCTTGTCTACAGCCTTGCGAATTGGTGAAATTATTGGACTTACATGGAATGACATTGATTTAAAAAATAATTTAATTCATGTTCGCCGACAATTGATATACAGAGATTTTGGAGATGGCTATAAACTTCACGTTGAGTTACCGAAAAGCCGTTCGGGAAATAGAGACATCTCATTAACAGCTATTGCAAGAAAAAGCCTATTAAAGCAGAAAGAATTGGATTTTGTTCTTGGAAAGAGGGTAAAGGAAAGACCAATTGAAGGAATTAAGGGATTTGTTTTTATCACTTCAAACGGTACGCCAATATTGCCATTTAATTTCAATGATGTACTGCGGAATATTACCAACGCGTATAATAAAAAGGAGTCCAAGCTGGCAGCAGCTGAGCACAGAGAACCTATTTTGCTACCGCATATAACAGCCCATATATTACGGCACACTGCATGTACGAGAATGGCAGAAGCCGGGATGGATCCCAAAATATTACAGGGAATCATGGGGCATAGTGATATTAGCATGACTATGAATGTTTATAATCATGGCAGTATAGAAAGAATGCAAAATGAAATGAAAAAACTAGAAAAATATATGTAAGATCAAAGCCATTCCCTACTATTGGGCGTGGCTTTTTCTACGCCAATTTTACGCCAAATTTTACGACAAACAAAGGAATATAGACGCAAATAGACGAAACATAGATTTATAAGAAATTCAAAAAACCTTGAAAATACAGGCTTTTTGATATATGATGAACCAAGTCGAACTCTAGCATTGCGTAATGGAGAAAAAAAGGGTATAATATGGTATATACATTTTGAAAATCAAATTAATGGAGGTAAACCATATGAAAGGACGTATAGATTCCGGTCTTGGCCAGATCATTATTGATACGGATGTAATCGCGACTTATGCAGGAAGCGTTGCAGTAGAATGTTTCGGTATTATTGGTATGGCAGCTGTCAGCATGAAAGACGGTCTTGTGAAACTGCTCAGAAGAGATTCTCTGCAGCATGGTATAAATGTTAAGATCACAGAGGATAATAAAATCCGCCTTGATTTCCACGTGATCGTGGCATACGGCGTGAACATCAGCACGATTGCAGATAATCTTGTAAACAATGTGAAATACAAAGTCGAGGCTTTTACAGGAATGGAGATTGAGAAGATCAACATTTGCGTAGAAGGCGTTCGTGCAATAGATTAGGATTAGAGGAGGAAACTTGTGGTGGATAGACAGACCATAGACGCCAAGATACTTTCCAGAATGTTCCTGGCAGGAGCCAAGAACCTGGAAGCGAAGAAAGAATGGATCAACGAGCTGAATGTATTCCCGGTTCCGGATGGAGATACCGGTACGAATATGACAATGACCATCATGTCAGCTGCAGCAGAGGTAAGCGGCCTGACAGATCCGGATATGGAGACACTTGCCAAGGCCATTTCTTCCGGTTCCCTGCGTGGAGCCAGAGGTAACTCAGGAGTTATCCTTTCCCAGCTTCTCAGAGGCTTTACTAAGGGAACCAAGGGACATAAGGAGATGGATGCAGTTGTAATTGCAGCTGCTATGGAAAAGGCTGTAGAGACTGCATACAAGGCAGTTATGAAGCCGAAGGAAGGAACAATCCTTACGGTAGCACGTGAGGCTGCTGTAAAGGCTGCGGAGATCGCAGAAGAGTCAGCCAACCTGGAACTGTTCTTCCGCGCTGTTTTCGAGCACGCAGAGAAGACCCTTGCCCGCACACCGGAGATGCTTCCAGTTCTGAAAGAAGCAGGTGTGGTAGACTCAGGCGGACAGGGACTTCTGGAAGTTTTCCGGGGCGCATTTGACGGCTATCTTGGCAAAGAGATCGACTATTCCGCATTTGAGAAGGCTTCTTCCGGTCCGGCAGTCACCAAGATCTCCCAGCAGGCAGAAGCAGATATTAAATTTGGATACTGTACAGAGTTCATTATTCTTCTGGACAAACCACTTCCAGATGAAGAACTTCACAGCTTCAAGGAATTCCTGACATCCATTGGTGATTCCATTGTTCTGGTAGCAGATGATGAAATCGTAAAAGTACATGTACACACCAACCATCCTGGACAGGCCTTTGAGAAAGCCCTGACCTACGGTGCCCTTTCCCGAATGAAGATCGATAACATGCGTGAGGAGCATCAGGAGAAACTGATCAAGGATGCAGAGAAGCTTGCCAAGGAGCAGGAAGAGCAGGAGAAGAAGGAAGCCGCAGCGAAAGCTGCTAAGGAGCGCAAGAAATACGGCTTCATCAGCGTTTCCGTTGGAGAGGGACTTTCCACACTGTTTAAAGAGCTGAATGTAGATTACATCATTGAGGGCGGTCAGACCATGAACCCAAGTACAGAGGACATGCTCAATGCCATCGCTGAGGTAAATGCAGATACGATTTATATTTTCCCGAATAATAAGAATATTGTTCTTGCTGCAAATCAGGCAAGAGACCTTACCGAAGACAAAGAGATCGTGGTAGTTCCTACCAAGACCATTCCTCAGGGAATCACAGCTCTGATCAGCTTCCAGCCGGAGATGAACGGGGAAGAGAATCTGGAAGCCATGATGGAGGCTGTATCCATGGTGAAGACCGGACAGGTAACTTATGCAGTCCGTGACACCAGACTGGATGAGAAAGAGATCCATGAAGGTGACATTATGGGAATCGGCGACCATGGAATTCTTGCAGTAGGCAAGGGCCGTGAGAATGTTGCCAAAGAGATGGTAGCAGCTATGGTAGATGAGGATTCTGAGGTGATCAGCATTTATTACGGTGCCGAGACTACAGAAGAAGACGCTGAAAACCTTGCAGCAGAGCTGGAAGAGGCATATCCGGACTGCGAAGTAGAGGTAAACATGGGTGGACAGCCGATCTACTATTACATTATTTCTGTTGAATAAATAATTAGGTTATAAATTGAAAAAGGGCGGGAGATTTCCGCCCTTTTTCTTTGCTGCCAGCACAAGAGCCAGTACAGCGAATATTAAGTGGTCAACGAATCAGAAAGAGGGGAAAAACAGTGGCAAAACTTCTTCGGGAACTGAAAGGTGTAGGAGAAAAAACGGAAAAACTATTTCAGAAGATCGGTATCACCACAACCGACGATCTGCTTCACTATTATCCAAGAAATTATGACTCATATGAGGCTCCGGAGGAAATCGGTTCTCTGAAGGAGAACTCTGTGGCTGCTATCCGTGGCACCATTACCACTGGCGTTTACGTAAACAAGATCCGCAACCTTCAGGTAATTTCCATTACAGTGGCAGATACCACCGGCAGTCTGCCTGTAGTGTGGTTCAATGCTCCCTATTTGAAAAATACATTAAAAAAGGGCTGCTGTTTCATCCTCCGGGGCAAGATCTCCAAGAAGAAAGGTCGGCTGGAAATGGAACATCCGGAGATTTTCACTCCTGCAGCATATGAAGAAATCCTTCACAGCATGCAGCCAATCTACGGACTTACGGCTGGTCTTACCAATAAGCTGATCGTCAAGCTGATGCACCAGATCCTGGATGAGCAGAGCCTGCAGACCGAATTTCTCCCAGATGAGATAAAGGAATTTTATCACCTTGCAGACGACAATTATGCTATTTCCACCATTCACTTTCCGGCAAATATGCAGGAGCTTCTTGTTGCCCGGAAACGCCTTGTATTTGATGAATTTCTGCTTTTTATCCTGGCAGTGCAGATCCTGAAGGGCAAGACAGAGGAAGCCCCCAATGCATTTCCCATGAAGCCGGTATGGACGACAGAGCAGATCATGGAAGGCCTGCCTTATCGTCTGACCAAGGCACAGCTGAATGCCTGGCATGAGATCGAACGGGATCTTTGCAGCCACTCCCTGATGTCCAGGCTGGTTCAGGGAGATGTAGGAAGCGGAAAGACCATCCTTGCTTTCCTGGCTATGGTCCTCACTGTGGAAAATGGTTATCAGGCTGCTTTGATGGTGCCTACGGAGGTCCTGGCGAACCAGCACTTTGAAGCCTTTACGAAATTAATGGAAGAGCAGGGGATCACTTCCTGTCATCCTGTTCTTCTCACAGGTTCTACCACCCAGAAGGAGAAAAGGAGAATTTACGGGGAAATTGCGTCCGGGGAAGCAAATGTGATCATTGGTACCCATGCACTGATCCAGGAAAAAGTCGTGTACGAAAATCTGGGCCTTGTGATCACCGACGAGCAACACCGGTTTGGCGTGAAGCAGAGGGAAGCCCTGACTACCAGAGGCAATGCGCCCCATGTGCTGGTTATGAGTGCCACCCCTATCCCCAGAACCCTTGCTATCATTGTATATGGGGATTTGGATATTTCCATTATAGACGAGCTTCCTGCCATGCGTCTTCCTATTAAAAACTGCGTAGTTGGCACTTCCTACCGCCCCAAGGCCTATTCCTTTATAGAGCGCCAGGTGCGGGAGGGACGTCAGGCCTACGTAATCTGCCCTATGGTAGAAGAAAGCGAGGGCGCAGACGGGGAAAATGTAACGGACTATACGGCACGCCTGAAGGAGATTTTTCCAACGGATATCATCATCGGCATGCTTCATGGAAAAATGAAGCCCAAGGAAAAAAATGCCATTATGGAGCAGTTTGCCAGGGGAGAGATCCAGGTGCTGGTATCGACTACAGTAGTGGAGGTAGGGGTAAATGTACCCAATGCCACTGTGATGATGGTAGAAAACGCAGAGCGGTTCGGACTTGCCCAGCTTCATCAGCTGAGGGGACGTGTTGGACGTGGAGAGTATCAGTCTTACTGTATTTTTATGCAGGGAAATGAAGAAGAGGACACCTCTAAGCGACTGGAGATTTTGAATAAATCCAACGATGGATTTTTCATTGCTGGGGAGGACCTGAAGCTTCGGGGACCGGGAGATCTGTTTGGAATCCGTCAGAGCGGACAGCTGGAATTCCGGATCGGGGATATTTATCAGGATTCCGATGTGTTAAAGGCTGCCAGTGATGCAGCTGGCGGGCTGTTAGAGCTTGACCGTGAACTGCAGCTGCCCCAGCATGAAAAACTGCGGGAAAGATTAAATACTTATATGAAATATGACCTTGAAAACCTTGGATTATAGGTTTTACATGGAAATAGGCGACGAAAAAAATAAGGAAAATGCTTCTTTTTTTGGTAATAACTGTGCAAAGAAACAAAAATCATCCGGATTTTCAGATTTGAAACTGGGGATTTCCGGAAATAAATAGGTTTTGTTTGTGTATTTTTACCTATGAAGTCGCGAAAAAGGCTTGTCAAGGGGGATTTTACCAAAACTTGCAAAAAAAATTAATTCGTAGTATCCTAACGTAGAAGCAAGATTGAAGAATATTTTCACCGTCAAGGAGGCTATTATAATGGCTACAAAGAGAACTACAAAAAAGGCAGAAACTATGGCAGCCAAGAAGGCAGCTAAGAGTGCAGCAGAGGTTAAGGCTACAGCTGCAGCAGAAGTAAAGGCTGAGCCATCCAAGGCAGAGGCTGTTAAGACTGCTGTTGTTGAGACTGTAAAAGCAGCTACAGAGACTGTTAAGGCAGCTACTGAGACAGTTAAAGAGACCGCAAAAGAGGCTGTTAAAGAGACTGCTAAGGCTCCGGCTAAGGCTGCTGCTCCGAAGGCAGAGGCTAAGAAACCTGTTGCAAGAAGAACTAAGAAGGTAGCTGTTGCTGCTGAGGAAGTTTTCATTCAGTATGCAGGTAAAGAATTCACTACTAAGGATCTGGTAGCTGAGGTTAAGAAGGCTTGGACAGAGATGACAGGCAAGAAAGAGGAAGAGATCCAGGATATTAAAGTTTACGTTAAGACAGAAGAGAATAAGGCATATTATGTAGTAAACGGTGAAGCTGAGGGACATTACGTAGAGCTGTAATTTCCCCCTATATAAAGGGCTTCGGGGAGTGTGGGTGCGCTTTCCGGAGCCTTTTTGTGTGTTCGAGGGACGTGAGAGGAAGGGACGGCGGCTGCGGGGCAGCGCCTGGGATGGAAAATAAATTGCTGGACAAAAGGAAGTAAATAGGATAAAATATTTAGACATAGACAGGAACAGCCCCTTGATAAGACAGGGGTTCTTTTTATGAAAGGAAAAAAATATGTTTAATGAAATTGATTTCAGTAAAATAGATACAAGTACCAATCCACCCCAGGACGATACAGACCGCCAGTATTATTATATGGCGAAACTGGCCACTATGGTGACCTTGAAGGAGCAGGAACTGGGGCGCCCCATCACCTATTGTCTCCAGACCTTTGGATGTCAGATGAACGAGAAGCAGTCTGAGGTTGTTGCGGGGATCATGGATGAAATTGGATTTCAGAGACAGGAAACAGAGGATGCGGATGTTGTAATTTATAATACCTGCACCGTCCGCGAGAATGCCAATCTGAAGGTGTATGGACGCCTTGGCAAGCTGCATAGCCTGAAGAAATCCAATCCTGATATGAAGATTGCCCTGTTTGGCTGCATGATGCAGGAGAAGCAGGTGGTGGATAAGATCCAGAAGGATTATCCTTTTGTCAATCTGGTGTTTGGAACCCACAATATTTTTAAATTTGCAGAGCTGTTTTATGAGATGGAGAACCGGGACAGCCAGCTGATCGACATCTGGGAGGGTACGGATAAGATCGTGGAGGAGCTGCCTACAGAGCGTAATTATTCCTTCAAGTCTGGTGTGAACATTATGTTTGGCTGCAACAATTTCTGCAGCTATTGTATCGTGCCTTATGTAAGAGGACGTGAGAGAAGCCGTGAGCCGGAGGCAATCGTGAAGGAGATTGAGGCTCTGGTTGCAGATGGAGTGACTGAGGTTATGCTTCTGGGACAGAATGTAAACTCTTATGGAAAGACGCTGAAGAATCCGGTGACCTTTGCACAGCTGCTTGAGAGAGTTGAGCAGATTGAGGGATTAAAGAGGATCCGTTTTATGACTTCTCATCCGAAGGATCTTTCCGATGAACTGATCGAATATATGGGAAGAAGCAAGAAAGTCTGCCATCATCTGCATTTGCCGATGCAGTCCGGCAGCAGCCGTATTCTGAAGATCATGAACCGTCATTATGATAAGGAAAAATATCTTGGGCTGGTGGAGAAGATCCGTGCAGCGGTGCCGGATATTTCCCTGACTACGGATATTATTGTTGGATTCCCTGGAGAGACTGAGGAGGATTTCCGGGAGACTCTGGATGTAGTTGAGAAATCTGATTTTGATACTGCGTTTACCTTTATTTATTCCAAGAGAAGCGGTACTCCGGCAGCTAAGATGGAAGACCAGGTTCCGGAGGATGTGGTGAAGGATCGTTTTGACCGCCTTCTGAAGCTGGTTCAGGAGAAAGGAAGAACTGTTTCTTCCAGATTCCAGGGTGAGGTTCAGGAAGTGCTTGTGGAGACAGAGAGCAAGGAGAAGGGTATTTTCACAGGAAGAACCCAGTACAATCTGCTGGTGCATTTCCCGGGAACTCCCGACCTTCTTGGAAAATATGTGAATGTGCGCCTGGATACCTGCAAGGGCTTCTATTATATGGGAACCAGAGTATAAGAAAGATTGCGGGAAAGCTAACTTTTTCGCAGGGATATTTGTAGAAGGGCATTTTGCAGGTTTAGAGAAAAACACGATTCCCGTTAGTGGAGAATAGGTTTCTGTTCACTTCGTGCCCAGCAACCGCTTCGCGATGCACAGAAATCATGCAAACGCATGATTTCGCGCCGCAATTCTCGGGTTTTCTGTGAACTATGTTTACAAAAAACGCCTCGCGGAATGCTACCAGTGAACAGTAACGATAATAGACAATAATCAGCAAAAAAATGCAAATAATAACAAAAAACTGCATAAAAAGGTTGCATTTTTGTCAAAAATAGTGCACAATTACTATATGAAACGCTCGGGGAAAGGCGGAGTTGGTAATGTTTGGAGAACTGTGGAGGAAGTTTTGCTCCCTGTTAAAGAAAGAGGCCGTTCATGAGAACGAACCTCAGCGGATACTGTTGCTTCTTAGAATTATTTTACTGATCCTGGGTCTCTATTTCCTGATCATTCCACTGGTACTGTGTGTGGTAGGACCGAAGACAGATGTCTGGATCGGGTATATTTTTGCAGTGATGGCAATGGCTGCTTTTTATGCAACCTACCGTCTGAAGGTTCACACCAGCGTGCTCATTTGCGCCGGGGTACAGCTGGCCTGGGTGATTGCGTTTGTGATTCTGTATGGATGGGACTGCGGTATTCAGCATCTGATGTTTGAAATGCTGGTGCTGGTGTACTTTGCAATTTACAATTCTTTGGGATATAAGATTGGATATACCATACTGTTGTTTGCAGTGCGCTTCGGTCTGTTTTTGTATTGCAGGACGAATATATCGGTATTTGCCCTGACCGAGACGGCTACGGTTGTACTGCAGATCATAAATACGGTGATCACTTTTGTACTTATGGCAGTTGCATGCAGTATGTTCAGTTCGAATGTGGAATCTGCGGAGAAGAAGCTGGTGCTGTATAATGAGCAGCTGAAGAAGCAGGCTGGTACAGATCCACTGACTGGCTTGTGGAACCGCCGTCAGATGATGCAGTATATTACAGAGAAGCATCAGAAAGAGCCGAATATGGCATTTACCCTTGGCATGGGAGATATTGATTTTTTTAAGCGGATCAATGACCACTGGGGACATGACTGCGGAGATGCAGTTCTGGTATGGATCACCAGGCATATGAGCCAGGAGCTTTCAGAGCATGCCAGATTGTGCAGATGGGGCGGAGAAGAATTTATCTTCTTTTTCCCTGGTATGAATGGAGACGAGGTCTGCCTCATTCTGAATAACCTTCGCATGAAGCTGGACAACGATCCCTTTGACTGGAAGGGAGAGTGGATCCCTATCACCATGACTTTTGGTGTGGAGGAGAATGATTTCCATTCCAACATTGATACTTTGTTAAAAAATGTAGACGATAAACTTTATATGGGGAAAGAACAGGGAAGAGACCGGGTGATTTATTAAACTCACCTGGTCTTTTGTCAAACAGGGATTTAAGACTGCAGGTGTGAAACAGGCTGCTGTGGAAACTGGGAACAGAAACTGTTTCGGAGAAAGCTTGTATAGAATATACAAGTTCAAGGTTGTATTTCTTGTAAAAATCCTTTAAAATCTATCTAACAAAAGCAATAAGCAGGAGAGTCGGACTTATATGTATAAGGATGAAGAAATTAAAAAGAAAGTAAAGACAGGGACATGGACCAGAGAGGATACGGCACGCTGTATAGAGGATCTGGAGCAGGCACCTGATCTTACTGTATATACAGAAGAAATCTATTCCGTAAGTTATGGTGTTTTTGCCTACAATTTCCGGGAATATGCCTTCCCATTGATCGAAATCTGCCGGGAAGCAGGATTTCATCTGGAGCGTTCTAAGGAGAAATCCAGAATTTATCTTGCCCTGGTAAGACTTTATTTCTGTCTGGGCTTTTCGCCGAAAATTGTGGAATATGGCCTGAAATATGCCAATTCCGGTTTCACCTTAAGATCTCCGCTGAAATCTGTTTACAACACCATTGTTGCAGCGTTTACAGACTGCGGACTGTTCCAGGAGGCAGACCTCTATCTGGAAAAAATGATGGATATTTCCAGACTGGATCCCTGTGGCAGCGGTGTGGACTTCTGGGATTCAGATACCTTAAATGAGCTGGTCTATTATGACAGCAGGGTTTATGTGAAGCTGGGAATAGGAGATCTTGCAGAGGCAGAGCAGGCGGCCGGGAATATGCAGGCCATTCTGGAAGAAAAAGAGCTTCCAGAGGACGGAAAGGCATTTTTCCTGCTTCAGAAGGAATTCACAGATATGTATCTCCGCCTTTACCAGCAGAAGGATAAGACTACAATTGCAGAAGAATTTAATACTTATATGAAGAAAATGGAATCAGGGGAGGGTGCCAGAGATACTTTAAGCTTCTGTGTCTGCTATTTTGTGGAATTTCTTCAGGTAATGGCAGAGGAAGAACGCTGGGAAGATATCCTGCGGATTGGCAATTATATCAGGAACGCCAAGAATTTCAGCGGAAGCTTTTGCCCGGTATATAAGCTTATGCGTACGGCCGCGTACAGAAGCGATAAAGAAGAGATCCGCCAGCAGATCCCGGAGTTTGAGAGGATGTATCTGAAATCCCTGGAGCAGGAGAAGGAGAATTACGACCAGATGGTGCGCCTGCTTGCAAAGGAAGAGCTTCGTATTGAACGGCTGAAGGAATCTATGGAGAAGGACACCCTGACCAGTTGTCTGAATCGTGCAGCCTTTGACCGGAACAGTAAGCGCTTTATCCAGAATCATGGAACTGGCAGTCTGGTATTTATTGATCTGGACTATCTGAAGGAGATCAATGACTGTTATGGACATGAGAATGGAGACCGCTATCTGGTGCATTTTGCAAAGAATGTGAAACGGGTTATAGACAGAGAGGATATGTTATACAGGTATGCTGGAGATGAATTTCTGATCCTGTCTGTGCTTTCCGCAGAGGAAATCCGGAAGCAGATGAATAAGATCCTGGAGGAGAATCCCATCCATTTTCATATTAACGGGGAATGCCGGCACATCAGTTTTTCCTATGGTGTTGTGGCATTTGAAGAAAAAGAGGGAAAGCTTGCGGAGCTGGTGAAAGAGGCAGATAGCCGGATGTATCAGTGCAAAAACCAGAACCACAGACGTATTTCCAAAAGGGGCAAGACGGAATGATCACGAGGGAAAATATTATTCATTTTTATACCAAATATAAAGAGAATCTGAAGAGAGAGGATCATATTCAGGAGAATCTGTTAAAGGCAGATGACCAGGAAATATGGATCGAGAATCTGAAGAACAAATCCAGGGTCATGCGCCGCCTTTATATTGAAAATGAGGCACTTCTGAATCTTTATATCCGTCCGTTCCTAGATGGAGAGGCAAGGCTCAGCGATGAGCTTGCCAGGGAGCTTCTGCATCAGATCCGCATGGCAAATGACGAGGGATACGAGGATAACCTTGCTATGCTGGAGGTGCTGGAGCTTCTGGATGAATATTTCCAGAACAGTGAGGATCTGGATTCTTATATCTGGACACTGAATCTGTTGGGAAATCTATATAACCGTCCCTTTGGCGACGAGGATGGAAAGAAGGGAATGATGTACTATAACAGGATTCGTGCACTTTCTTCCCATTATTTTGAAATTGAGGATTTTGACGTAAGAAAACGAATTCTTTATTCATATTATAACTTTCCAGTGGTAATGATGAATTTTAATCTTGGCACTGCGAAGGAGCTTCTCCAGTGTATAGATGAGGCACTGGTGTTTTATAATGACGGGAAGATCCGGGCGCTGGATGGGGAGCGGTTTGATTTTGACGGACTGATTGAAGAGTTGAATTATGATCTTCTGGGGAATTCTGTCCTTCGCTTTACAGTGCATGAGATCGATCCGGCTCTTCTTTCCAGGGCAACGGATGTATTAGGGTATTATTATCAGCAGGAGCTTGAGAAGAATCCAAATCCTTATGAGATGCTGGATGAAATCTATTGCAATTATAAGTCCTGTTTGTTCTATCAGGGCAAAATTACCTGCACAGAGCTTTTGGAGGATTACCGGAAATTTTGCGAGTACAGCATGGAGAATGATGGTCTGGACAGCCAGGAGGGCGTATCTTTTTCCGACAGCCGTTATTTCCAGGTGGTGATCAATCATCTGCCAACCATTCTGGAGCTGGTGGGAAAATATGGTGATGACTATCATGGAGCCCCGGATATCCGGGAATTCTGTGTGACGAATTATGTGAGCACCATCAGACGGTTATCCCGCACAAAGAACGATACCTTTGTAAATGATGTGGTGTGGCGTTCCCTTGGGGATGTTCTGAAATATGTGACTGGAGATGAGGTGGATACTCTGGTCCTTATGCAGATCATGTTAAGCCGTGAGGAAGGCACCGCTATGCACAGCGCAATGGTGGAGCAGATCGCCAGACATATTTTGAATGCGGTGATAAAGAAAAGGCCGGAGCTTCTCATTGGAACCCTGGGCTATGAGAACGTGGTGGAAGTACTGGAAAACCAGGAGAACCTTCTGGATTTTGTCTCCCAGTCAGCACTCCTTCTGGATCTGGGAATGATCCGGCTGGCTTCCATTGTAAATAAGCAGTCCAGACAGCTGACAAAAAGAGAACGGCAGGATATTCTCACCCATCCTGAGGAAAGTGCCAAATTTATTGAAGAAATCCCCTGTCTTCGCAAATATAAAGATGCGGTTCTGGGACATCACAAATCCTGGGATGGAAAAATAGGCTATCCTGCTGAGTTTGACAATACCAGATCGGATGTCCGTTTCCTGATCGAGATTATACATATTAGTGACTGTCTGGATGCAGCTACCGACTTTATAGGACGGAGCTATAAGCTGGCGAAAAAACTGAATCAGGTTCTGGAAGAATTTTCACAGGGAAAAGGCTCCCTTTACTGTCCAGAGCTGGTAGAGCTTCTGGAAGAGGATGAAGGGCTGCAGGCAGATCTGTCTTATCTGCTTGGTGCAGGAAGGATCCGCACCTGCTATTCTGTATATGGCAAGGCCGTAGATCCAAATGAAGCAGAGACAGCCAGATTTTTCATGGAAATGGAAAGCTGGGATGCAGCCAGTGAAAAACAAAGCGACAATGATGGAGAGACCATTCTTGATTTCCTTCACCAAAGCGGCAGTGAAACAAGGCAGCTTCTTCATGCTGTGGCAAGAAATTCATTGATCATCTTGTATGTGGATATGATGTCCGGAGAATATAAGGTTTCTTACAGGGGAAGCCAGAGACTTCTGGATAAAAAGATTCCGGACGGATATTACGGGGACTTTTTGAAAGAGTATCTGGCACCAAACTGTGAACCCTCCGACTGGGAAAAGGTAAGGCTGAAATTAAAGCTGTCAGAGCTTTCCCATACCTTTCTGGAGCAGGAGGAAAGCTATGAATGTGAGGCGAGGATCAAGGCGAAGGAAGCTTACCGCTGGGTCCGTTTCCAGTTTATCCGTCTGGACGACGAAAATGTTATGCCAGGCATGATGGCTTTGATTGCAACAGATGTGCAGGAGAGCCACAGCCGGAATGAGCAGCTGATGAACAGCCTGAAGGATGCCTACAAATCAGCGGAGGAAGCCAACAAGGCTAAGAGTGTTTTCCTTAGCAGCATGTCACATGACATCCGGACGCCTATGAACGGAATTCTTGGTATGACGCAGATCGCTATGAACCACTTAGATGATCCGGAGCGCATCCGGGACTGCCTGCAGAAGATCGATGATTCTTCCAGACATCTTCTGGAGCTGATCAATGAGGTTCTGGATATGTCCAAGATTGAAAGCGGGGATACAGTCCTCCACGAAGAGCCACTGTCCCTTATCAAGGCAATGGAAATTGTGGATGGAGTCTGCCGTCCTGCAGCTATGGAGAAAAAACAGATTCTGGATATGGATATGGAAGAAATCCGGGATGCCTATGTTCTGGCAGATCCGGTGAGACTTCGTCAGGTGTTGATCAATCTGATCTCCAATGCTGTGAAATATACACCGGAGCATGGACAGGTACGTGTGAAGGTGACACAGAGCAGCAGCCTGATGACAGGCAGGGCAAGGTATACCTTCGTGGTACGGGATAACGGAATTGGTATGTCCAGGGAGTTTCAGGAGAAACTTTTTGAGCCTTTTTCCCGTGAGGATAACAGTATGACAAACGCTACCCAGGGAACCGGACTTGGTCTTTCCATTGCAAAATCGATCATCAGCCAGATGGGTGGAAATATAGAAGTGGCAAGTCAGCAGGGAAAGGGTACCACTTTTATTGTGTGTTTGGAGTTGACCCTGGCGGCGAAGGAGAAAAAGATAGAAGCGGCTGTGGGAAAAACAGAGACCGGGGAAGAAAAGGAACGGGATCTTGCTTTCCTGAGGGGACGCCGGATCATGCTGGTGGAGGACAATGAACTGAACCGGGAGATTGCCTATGAGCTGTTGTCTGAGCCTGGTCTGATCGTGGATGTGGCAGAGAACGGACAGGAGGCCATCCGGCTTCTTGGCAGCCACCCGGAACATTATTATGAACTGATCTTCATGGATATCCAGATGCCGGTCCTGAATGGTTACGAGACCACAGAGAGCATTCGTGCCGGGGAAAGCGATTACTGGAAAAAAATTCCGGTGATTGCCATGACGGCCAATGTCTTTCCAGAGGATGAAAACCGGGCAGCAGAGTGTGGAATGAGCGGCTATATTACCAAGCCTATCGATATGGAGGTTATTTATTCCGTGCTTGAAAAATGGCTTCCAAAGAACTATAATAGCTAATGCGTTTGAAAAGGGCTTTCTGTAGAAAGCCTTTTAGACACGATTTTATGCATTTTCCATACAAATGTGTCTATACGCAGGAGAATGCTGTGGCAGAGAGAAAATTTTGCGGACAGTTTGAATGAGAGATGAGGGAGCGGTAGAGTTGAGTAAGAATAAGTACGAAATCGATATGTGTAACGGGACTATTATGGATAAGCTGATTTCTTTTGCGATTCCATTGATGGTCTCTGGAATTTTGCAGCTGATGTTTAATGCCGTGGATATTATCGTGGTGGGACGCTTTTCCGGCAGCCAGGCGCTTGCAGCAGTTGGTTCTACTACGGCGCTGATCAATATGTTCATCAATCTTTTTATTGGTATTTCCCTTGGCGCCAATGTTCTGGCTGCCAGATTTTATGCAGCCGGGAAACACAAGGAGATGTCTGAGACTGTGCATACAGCCATTACCCTGGCGCTGATCAGCGGGGTGTTTATGGCGGTGTTCGGGCTTGTTTTTTCCAAATTTGCGCTGGAGCTTATGGGAACGCCGGATGATGTAATTGGACAGTCTGCCTTATATATGCGGATTTATTTCCTGGGAATGCCGTTTTTCATGCTTTATAACTATGGTGCGGCGATTCTCCGTGCTGTGGGGGATACCAGGCGGCCGCTGGTGTTTCTGATCGTGGCAGGTGTGACCAATGCATTGATGAATATGTTTCTGGTAATTGTATTTCATATGGGAGTGGCAGGTGTTGCCATTGCCACGGTGATATCCCAGCTGATTTCCTGTTTTCTGGTGCTACGCTGCCTGTATCAGACTGAGAGCAGCTATCAGCTCCGGCTTTCCAGGCTGTGTATTAAGAAATGTTATCTGATACAGATCTTCCAGGTGGGGATCCCGGCAGGAGTGCAGAGTACGGTTATTAATTTTTCCAATGTGCTTTTACAGTCTTCCGTAAACTCTTTTGGGGCCACTGCCATGGCCGGATATACGGCGGCGAATAATATTCTGGGATTTTTGTATGCGTCTGTAAATGCAGTCACCCAGGCCTGCATGAGCTTTACCAGCCAGAATTATGGTGTGGGAAAATATAAGCGAATGGACCGGGTGCTGCTGGATTGTGGGATTTTGTCCTTTGTGATGGCTTTTGTGCTGGGCTGCGGTTCTTATATATTTGGCGGTGAGATTTTGAAGATTTATACAGAGGACGCAGAGGTGATCCGCTGCGGCGTGGAGATCCTTTCTATTACGACAGTGCCTTATTTCCTCTGTGGGATTATGGATCTTTTTCCTGGAGCTCTTCGCGGAATGGGGCATTCTGGTGTGCCTATGATTCTTTCCATTATTGGTACTGTTGGTACCAGGATCCTGTGGATCTTCTGGGTGTTCCCACAGCATAGATCTTTGTATACCCTGTTTATTTCCTATCCGGCCTCCTGGGCGATCACCATTGCAATGCAGGTGGTGTGTTTTGTGTTGGTGAGACGGAAGGTGCATGGGCAGCTGAAAGGAACGGCGAAGGCGGCGTAACCGCTGCGAAGGCCTTGGATGAAAGCCTGTAGAAGGAAATCTGTTTTTGATTAAAAAGTCGGTGGTTTATGGTGGCAAATGTACTGTAAACTGGCGGCTTTTTATATTTATGCGGGCAACGGGGCAAAATTTGCAGAGCATAGTTTGCTGTTATTTGCGGTACTATTTTTGTTATTTCACCAATTGACGGAATTTTTAAACATGGATATAATAACCACGAAAAACTTATTTTTTTATGGGCAAATGACAATATATGAGGAGTGTGACCGAAATTGAACGACATGAAGCGGCTTTTAAAGTATGCCGGACCGTATAAAAAGGATATGATTCTGGGAGCTCTTCTGGTTCTTATTGAGACCTGCTTTGAGCTGTTTATTCCCATTATGATCGCGGATCTCATTGATGTGGGCGTGGCGAACCACGATCTTTCCTATATTTATGTAAAAGGAGTGCAGATGATCTTCTGCGCGCTGATGGCGCTGATCACCGGGCTTTTGTATGCACAATTTGCTGCAAAGGCTGCTTATGGCTGGGGTGCGGAAATCCGAAAAGCAGAGTATGCCAAGGTGCAGCAATATGCGTTTTCCAATCTGGATCATTTTCTGGCTTCCTCTTTGATCACCCGAATGACCACAGATGTGACGGTGCTTCAAAATATGGTGAATGCTGGATTTCGTCCGGTGACAAGAGGCCCGTCACTTCTGGTGATGGGAATTCTTCTTTCCTTCTGGATAAGTCCCAGGCTGGCCGTTGTTTTCCTGGTGTGTATTCCGGTGCTGGGCGTGGTGCTGTTCTGGATCGTGACCAAAGTGGCGCCTATGTATACCAGACTGCAGGGCATTATGGACCGGCTGAACCGGGTGGTGCAGGAAGGCCTGACTGCTATTCGCGCGGTAAAAGCTTTTGTCAGGGATGAATATGAGGAAGAAAAGTTCGGAGAGGTCAATACCAATCTTACCAGTTCCTCGGAGACTACCTTTCATTATGCGGTGCTGAACCTGCCAGCCTTTCAGTCAGTGATGTACAGCGCCATTGTGCTGATCATGTGGTTTGGAGGAAATATGATCCTGAAATCCAATCTGGCGGTTGGTGATCTGACTGGTTTTCTCAGCTATGTCATGCAGATTATGAACTCCCTGATGATGATTGCAAATGTGTTTCTTCTGCTTACCCGTTCTCTTGCCAGTGCGCATCGAATTGCGGAAGTGCTGGATGAGGATGTGGAGCTGACTTCTCCGAAAAATGGAATTGGGGAAGTGGCAGATGGAAGGATTGAATTTGAAAACGTTTCCTTTAAATATCATAAGGATGCCAGAGAGTATGCCCTTTCCGGAGTAAAGCTCCAGATTCCGTCTGGCCAGACGGTGGGAATCCTGGGTGGTACCGGCGCGTCCAAGACAACTCTGGTGCAGCTGATCCCAAGGCTGTATGACGCTACAGAGGGCGTTGTAAAGGTTGCGGGAAAGGATGTACGGGAGTATGATCTGCATGCGCTTCGTGATGCAGTTGGGATTATTTTGCAGAAGAATGTGCTGTTTTTCGGAACTGTGAGGGACAATCTGCGCTGGGGCAACCCACAGGCCACAGATGGGGAAATCTGGGAGGCATGCAAAACTGCGTGCGCAGATGAATTCTTAAGCTGCATGCCAGAGGGGCTTGATTCCATGCTGGAGCAGGGGGCAGGCAACCTTTCCGGTGGTCAGAAGCAAAGGCTGTGTATAGCCAGGGCACTGGTTGGAAAGGCGAAGATCCTGATTTTTGATGATTCCACAAGTGCTGTGGATACGGCCACGGAGAAGAAGATCCGGGAGGCACTGGCGGCACGTAAGGATGTGACGAAGATTATCATTGCCCAGAGGATCACTTCTGTGATGAATACGGACCAGATCGTGATCCTGGAGGATGGAAAAGTGCATAGTACCGGGCAGCATAAGGAACTGCTGGCTCATGATCCAATCTATCAGGAGATTTACAGGTCACAGATGAGGGGGGAGCAGGAAAATGCGATAGAGGAACACGGGCAGTGGGATGAGAACCGACAAATGCCTGATGCACAGGAGCGGTTTTTACAAAAGGATGCTTCTTGTGTGGAAATAAAGGGTGGATTTGTCAGTGAAGTTTGCGAAAGGAGGGGAGAATAATGGCAGCGGGAACCTATAGCGGCAGGAAGCCAGAGAATATGAAGAGGACAGTGGGCTATTTTCTCTCCTATATGGGAAGGCACAAGCGGATGCTGTTTGTGGTAGCCGTTCTGGTGTCGGTCAGCGCCTTGTGCAACCTTCTTGGAACCTATATGATACGTCCGGTTGTCAACGGCCTGGCGGATGGAAACGTGCGTACACTGTTAAAAGGAGTGCTGGTGGCGGCTGTTATTTTTGCCACTGGTGCACTGGCCTCCTGGGGATATTCCCAGACGATGGTGAAGGCATCCCAGAAGATTTTGTTTGATATTCGAAGAGACCTTTTTTCCCATATCCAGACCTTGCCCTTGAAATTCTTTGATAGCAACGGACATGGGGACATTATGAGTCTTTTCACCAATGATATTGATACCATTTCCGATGCCCTGAACAACAGCTTTGCCATGGTGATCCAGAGCTTTATCCAGATGGTGGGAACCCTGACCATTCTTTATGTGCTGAACTGGCGGCTTTCCATTATTGTGACGGTGTGTTATGGGATCATGCTGTGGTATATTAAATTCAGCGGCAGCAGGAGCAAGACTTATTATGCCAGGCAGCAGAACAGCCTTGGGGCGTTAAACAGCTTTATTGAGGAAATGATCAGCGGGCAGAAGGTGGTGAAGGTATTTAACCACGAGGATGCCAGCTTCCAGGAATTTTGTGAGAAAAATGAGGCGCTCCGCCAGGCAGGAACCGGAGCCCAGGGCTATGTGGCGACTATGGTGCCGGTGGTGGTGAGTATTTCTTATATTAACTGTGCAATTGTGGCAGTACTGGGAGGACTTCTGGTACTGCAGGGGAAGGCAGACCTGGGAAGTCTGGCCAGCTATCTGGTGTTGGTCCGCCAGGCGGCGCTTCCCATCAACCAGTTTACCCAGCAGAGTAATTTCCTTCTGGCGGCGCTGGCTGGTGCGGAGCGTGTGTTTCAGGTAATGGATCTGGAGCCGGAAGTGGACGAAGGAAAGGTGGAACTGGTCCGGGCAAGGATCCAGAATGGAAAACTGGTTCTTTGTGAAAAGGAAAATGGAAAGAGTACGCGCAATGGAGAAGCTGATTCAAAATCTACAATCGATGGTTCTGCTACATTTTCGGAAGTGGAAAATGCAGTTGTCTGGGCCTGGAAGAAGACGGATGGAGAGCTGGTACCGTTGAGAGGGGATGTCCGTTTCGAGCATGTGGATTTCGGCTATGATTCTGAACGGATGATTTTGAAGGATATCAGCCTGTACGCAAAGCCAGGGCAGAAGATCGCCTTCGTAGGCTCCACAGGCGCAGGCAAGACCACCATCACCAATTTGATCAACCGTTTCTATGATGTGCAGGGCGGTTCCGTTGTTTATGATGGGCTTGATGTGCGGGAGATCCGCAAAGAATCCCTTCGTCATTCCCTGGGAATCGTTCTCCAGGACACGCATCTGTTTACAGGGACTGTAGCAGACAATATCCGCTTCGGCAAGCTGGATGCTACCCAGGAGGAAATTGAGAAGGCGGCGAAAATCGCCAACGCAGATTCCTTTATCCGCCGTCTGCCCCAGGGGTATGATACCATGGTAACCTCCGATGGCGCCCAGCTGTCCCAGGGACAGCGACAGCTTCTGGCCATTGCCAGAGCGGCCGTAGCCGATCCTCCGGTACTGATCCTGGATGAGGCTACGTCCTCTGTAGATACCCGTACAGAGGCACTGATCGAGCGGGGCATGGACCAGCTGATGGAAGGCAGAACTGTCTTTGTGATCGCCCACAGGCTTAGTACAGTGCGCAATTCCAATGCCATTATGGTGCTGGAGCAGGGCAAGATTGTGGAGCGGGGGGATCATGATGATCTGTTGGAGCAGAAGGGGAAATATTATCAGTTGTATCATGGGATGTTTGAACTGAGTTGAGATCTATATAGCTAAGTGATTAGCTGAGGATTCGCAAAATGAAATCTGAAATCCAGGCGGTAAAAACGGAGCTTGGAAATGCGGCAGCAGGAGCAAAAACAGATTAGATGGTTTCTGCGTTGAAAGAATTAGAAAAGATATGACGGAAGTGAATATAAGAAATCTGCTTATGTAACGGTAAGAGCCAGGGAAAAGCGAAACGCTTTCCCTGGCTCGATTCAACGTATATGGTAAATAACTGGTCCTCCCCAAAAAGATATGCCAGCCCAAAGGCTGGCATGGAGCTTTACCTTGATTTAGTTTTTCGACAGTGATCCGGCAGTTCTTCAGACC
>NZ_JBQKLL010000050.1:0-21502 GCF_052116245.1 Blautia sp. Sow4_E7 | reverse complement strand
GCCATTCAACAACTGTTATATATAAAACAAGGGTGAGAAGCCTGATTTTCAGGCTTGCCACCCTTACATATCATAGAAGAATCTTATTTACAGACTTTTTCTCATAGTCTCCAAAGAGTTTTTCGTAGGTGGCTTTCGAGTCATAGTAATTTCCCATTAAGTAAGCAAGTACCTTGCCAGCCCAAAGTGCTGCAACATGGTTTTGCAAGCAATCCGCAACGTTCGCTCCTCCAGTATTCACCTGTAATCTCCATACCGCCATCTTCTCATCTCCCCGCTTTCTTCTTTAGTGCTTATCCACCTTCCGCTTCGGGAACCATCCTTTTGCCACTCTTTTTTCCTGTTCTTTCAATTCCTTAATGCTCCAAAAGCAACTGACGCCCAAAACACCCAGAGAAACCGACCAAAGTATTTCCTGCATTCTTACGGATAGAATCATACACAAAATGCCCACCAGCAAAAATACCGGCCAACAGCGGCTTCCAAAGTAATACTCCGCATATATAACAATAGGATGGAACAATCCAATCAGAAAAAAGGTAAGCACACCAATCAATATCCCACTAAAATTCATCATAACTCCTTGTCCTTTTCCTTATACAAACAGCACATTATCGCAGACCGGCGCAACTTATCTTCTGCGTGCAACAGTCGCCCTCAACAGCATATCCAATATGCGCAAAGAAGAAGTATTGTAATATAGAACTACAACCTTCCTCTTCCATATTTTTTTAATATCTGACACATTTTTACGGATTGCATTTTTTACACGGATCATAACCTGCAGCAATCAGCGCATCCCTACTCTCTGATGAGGATTTTTTATTGCTCTCCTTCATCTGTTTGACCGATGAACAGAACGGCCGATGAAATTTCTTTGTATTGGTATTGAGGATATAGGATTCCGTGCTGGTCTGCTGAGAAGCTGCCTGCGTAACAGCCTGTGTGGCCTGCTCTGTTACTGCCGTCTGATTTGTTCCAGAAGCCGAGCTGTCACCCGTTGCATAATTGATGTTAATTCCCGGCTGAACATTATAAACGTAAACGCAGCACAAAATACCTTCGCCTTTGTCTTCTACGGATTCCGCTTCCATTAGTACGCCGGATGCTACGAGATTACTGCCTTCAAAAACCGGAGTCACCCGATACAGCACATGATTTCCAGTTTCTTTTACATAGTCCGCTGCCATATTCTCAAACGGCAGCATTCCCTGAACATTCAGATATCTGGTCCCAGTGATTAAGTTCTTCTCGTTTGCATTTTCTGCAGTAAGCTGATAACCGATCAAATGGCAGCGATTATATAAATATTTGCCATCCACATTGTCATATTTGATCGTATGCCAACCAGATGGCTTTACCTGCCCAATAGAGCCGCGCTCTTCTGTCGGCATCAGATCTTTTCCAACTGATGCATCTTTCACTTGAAACGGATGCTCTTTGAATGGACGAAGACGCTCAATCTCAATTTCTATGATTCTTTCTTCGTTTTCTCCTGATTGTCTGTTTGGCTCAGTCATCTTGACTCCTTTCCTCCAGGATTCAGGAACTAAAAAATGCCTGCCTGGAACTTTTATAGATAGTAAAGTTCCAAACAGACATTGCTGTTTGACCATTAGCTGTAGCTAATAGAATTGAATACTGTTTCAGCTAATTTATGTTTGCAGGTTTGGGAGAGATTGTTTCTTTTCCCGCCTTTTCTCTGATTTACATCCCCGAATAAGGGGTGACAACAGAGCGGAACCCAAATGTTAGCTGGACTTTCTAAAACCCATGTTTGCAAACCAGTGATTTTGATTAGCTGTCAGCTAATCCAGCTAACATTTTCGAACGCTTTGAAGCCCGTCACCAAGAGGATTTGAACCTCCGACCCCTCGCTTAGGAGCTCGAGTCCCCGTTGGAAACCTATATTATTTTGAGTTAAGATAAGTCAATGAAATCATTGATTTTTCTACCCTTCCTGTAAATCCATGTCAAAATAAGAAAACTGAAAATCATCTAAGTTAAGCACCTCTCGCTGACAAATGAGTGACACTGTCACCCTGAGGGTTCAACCATTCCGTTCCTGCGAATTCATATTTATGGCTACCATTCTCATTTAGCAATGCAGTAATGATAACACTGTTTTCTTATTAGATTACTTATATATAACATGTGCGAGGTCGGATGTCGATAATTTTTTGACCATATTTTGCTCTGGTTTACAGTTTATCCAGCCACCCATCAAAACTTTTTTGACATCCTATCTAAAATTTATAACTATTCAGAGCCATCTGCGGCTGTATTCTCAGGCCGTTCTTATGTCTTTTTGTTAACAGGGTCAAAAAATAATGGATGTAATGTAATTGCCTAATTTACTGTGCATGATTCATTTTCTCCTTTGAAAAAGTTTTTATCCACTTTCCGCTCCTCAAGCGGAATACACACCATATCGATTTACAAATCTGATCTATTTTCAGAAAAACATAGATCCAAAAAGCATCCAGATGCCATACCAGCCCCGCCAGAATTCCAAGGGGCAATGACGCAGCCCACAGAAAAATAATATCTGCCACCATGAGAAATTTCGTATCACCACCGCCACGGAGCACTCCCTTTGTCAGAATGCTGTTCATAGACTGAAAAATAACAATAAATGCGATGGCGTCCATAAGCTCACCGGCAATCTGAGCCGTTTCAGGTGTTATATTGTAAAGTCCGATAATGGGTCTGCTTAATACCTTGATCAGACCTCCGCCTAAAATGCCCACTACCAGGCCAAGAATCAGGAATGTCCAGGCCTGCTGCTGTGCCTTTTCCCGTTCACCATGGCCCAATGTGTGACCGGTCATAATGCAGCTGGCGTGACAGATTCCCTGAATTATCACGGTCGTAAGCTGCTGTGTAACAACTGTTATTGAATTTGCCGATACAAATCCCGTTCCGATTCTTCCCATAACCATTGCTACCGCTGAAGTACCAAGAGCAAGCAGTGAATCCGAAACAAATACCGGAATGCTGATAGAAACATAATCCTTAATCAGGGAATTACATTTCATCCGCAAATCCTTCAGTCGATAGCCGATCTTGCGATCTACAAACAAAAAATATCCACATATCAGCGAAAATTCAAATACTCTGGCAATCAGTGTTCCCACTCCTGCGCCTTCTACTTCCATCCTGGGAACTCCCAGCTTGCCGAATATAAACATATAGTTAAATAGTATATTTACAAAAAAAGAACCTATGGATGTAAAGAGTGGAAAATTCACCTGTCCGACGCTTCGAAGCACAATCGTACAGGTCATGGTCATTCCTTGCAGAAAATAGCAGTATACCATCCACTTAAAATATTGAACTCCTTGCGCAATTACCACACTATCATTAGTATACATCCTCATAAGCAGCTGAGGGATCAATATGGTTGGCAGCATAAACAGAACCGCAAGTACGATGCAAAGCCGCAGCATCAGGGTTATGGTCTTTTTCAGAGAAGTAATATCCTGCATTCCCCAGAATCTTGAGGTCAGCACGCTGGCTCCCATGGCGATTCCCATACAGCAGATCTGGTATATATTCACAAACTGATTAGCCAGAGCCGTAGCAGAAAGCGAGGTTTCCCCAAGCATTCCCACCATGACGGTATCGGTCATATTGACACCGATGGTGATCATGCTCTGCAAGGAAATCGGAATGGCGATAACTGCCATTTTTTCATAAAAACATTTGTCTTTTACCAGTAAATTCATAAAATTTGTCTTTCTATTCTCTTATCTTCTGTTCAGCGTCAACCTCTAAAACGCTTCGCACTTCTTCAGTCGCAAAGCACTGACAGAATATGGCGGTGCCTCGTATACGAACTCTGAGGAAGCGCCATGCATATTCACGGTAATATTCTTCACCTTCTCCGGCTCTTCAAAGCTGTTTTCATCCCCCTTTTCACCGCTAAGAAGTGTTACGGTATAGTCGCCCTGTACCTGACAGTCCAGTGTAATGGAAACCGGATCCACATCTCCTGCAAAATTAACCGCCTTAATAATGATTTCGTCCTTGGTGTCAGTTACTACCGAAACAAAAGCAGGTCCGTAGGGAATCGAAATTTCCTTCTGAAGCTCACCATCAACATACAGGCGAATCTGTTTTCCGTCCGTTTCATATCCAAAGCGGTGATATTCTCCCGGTTTTACTGAAATAGCAAAGTCCTCAGTCAGCTTGTTGTCATGCATATAGCCAAACTCTTCCAGTGAACATTGTCCTCCATTAACCTTCCAAAGGAACGGACGCACCAGAGCTGCATCCCATTCTTTTTCCACTCCGGCCGTAATCACGAGCTGCTCCTCATAATAGGAACGAACCACCCTGGCACTGAATATACCCAACTCGAAGTAAGCATTTTCCTCAACAAAAATATCGGTCTCAAATCTTCCATAAGTCTGGTCTTCTTCTCCAAATACCACAAAGCTCTTGGTCTCATCAGCCCATTCCAGAATACTGTGAAATTCCTTTTTCTGCTCCTCATCCGGAAGCTGAAGCAGGCGGCCATCCTCTGTATCCTGCACATGTCCCATTAATTCATGAGTAATCTTTGCTTCTTCTCCATTCCAAATGGGATTTCTGAAGCGAAGTTCCTTATTGGATTTTAAAGATGCCATTCCGGTTCTCGGACGATAAACACGTCCTCCCTCATCTTCGGATCGCACCACATATTCTCCGCGATTTTGACCGAACATTTTCCAGACATAATAAGTAGGAATTCCAAGGCTCTGATGATTATTGAAACGAATCAGATTAGGATACCACGCTCTGTAATTTACATTTTCAAATAATGGAGCATAAGAGGCCAATGTTACGATATCCTGATTTTTCTCAATACCCATAAGGAAAGCCGCTTCTCCCAAAGCCGCATACAACTGTCCCATATAGTTGCCTTCGTTTACAGCCACCTCTCCTACAAAGATTTTTGGTCCCTTACGATCGTAGTCATCATAATAATTTACACGTTCTGCAAAGAACTCTGTTGTATTGTAAAAATGTTCATCCACGCACTCGGCAGGACAACCATTTTTCTCTACATGCTCATTGGCTATGGTTTTAATCTGGGGATACAGTTCCTTTACCTTCTTATAAATCATGTTGTATCGCTTTTCATAATCCGGCCCCCAGTTTTCATTACCAATTTCCAGATAGGTCATTTTAAAGGGTTCCGGATGCCCCATAGAAGCACGAAGCCTTCCCCATTTGCTTTCCTTAGAGCCGATAGCATATTCAATGGCATCCAGTGTATCCTGTACCATTTCATCAAGAGCCTCTCCTTCCAGAAGGACACTCTTTCTTCCCTGACAGGTCATTCCGCAGTTACATACATACAGGGGCTCCATCCCCAGATCCTCGCAAAGCTGCAGATATTCATGAAAGCCAAGTCCTAATGTACTTCTGTAATGCCACACAAACAGCTTACTGGGTCTTTCCCATGCCGGACCTACCGTATCCCGAAATCTCATCGCTGTGGACGGTGTCGTTCCTTCCACAATACAGCCTCCGGGAAAACGCATAAACTTTGGACTCATTCCCTTAAGCTTTTCTACAAGATCTGTTCTGAGTCCATGCCCCATGTAGGTATTGTCAGGCATTAGTGAAATAAATCCCAGCAGAACCTCTCCGCCTTCTTTGCAGGAAATAGTAAGCTGTGCCTCGTGACAATCTTCAGCTGCTGTCAGCTTCATGTCATATCTTGTATACTCCTGACCGGAAACCACCAGACTGTTTCCAGTCAGTACTTTTCCCTGGTATTCGATCGCTACGTCCAGTCCTATTTTTTCCTTTGCTTTTGCAAATAAATACAAAGAGTAACTTTCTCCAGCCTTTACGGATATACCGCAGTAACCGGTATTAGTCAGAGATCCGTCCTTTTCAAACTGCATACGCAGAGCTGCGTCCCGATGTTCATTCAGGGTATCCGTCAGTTCCAGTTCCATCTTTGCATTGTGTGTATACCATGCCGGTATTTCTGTCTCCGGAATATTGTTGCCCTTTACCCAGCGGCATAAGCCTTCTCCGTTGCAAAACTCATCCAGCCATCCGGATACGGTTTTTACATGGATGCCATCCTCCTGCTGTATATAACCCTCCGGTAAAATGGAATCTTCGAAGCTTCTGTTTCGAAGCATTTCCGGATAAAGTCCTCCGTCTCCGGCACGGTTAATGTCTTCAAAAAAGATTCCGTATAAATCCCTGGCTGTCTCAAATCGTCTTTCCTTTGTTTTAATCTTTAACTTGCTCATTGTAGGCTCCTTTTTTACATTCCAAGAGTTTTGATCACTACCTGTGCCAGAATTCTGGCAAGATAATCATTGGGGTGATTTAACCAGTTTCCGGTTATATCAATGTATCGTTTTCTCTTTCCGATTTCTTTTTGAACTGCCTGTATATCTGCTATAGCAACTCCCATACCTTCTAAGCCCTTCAGACTTTCACTGTATTCATCCTGATGTGCCCAGAAATGGTGTGGCTCCGTAGCAGCCAGTTCATTGGGAAGCGTAGACGCAATCAATAAAAATTCCGTTTTCGGACTAACCTTCCGGATTGCCTCTATAAGTCTGCCTGTTTTATTTCTGTATTCTTCCATACCGCAACGGTCATTCATTCCAAAACCAAGAATAACCAGATCCGGATGGAAGTTGGCTGCACGCTGTGATGAATTTTCGATTGCCCATTCGGAATCCACTCCTCCTACCGATGTGTTGTGGAAGCATACCGGACTCTGCCATTTTTCCTCCATCTGATGGAACAGCAGCTCTGCCCAGGTAGGCTGTCCCGGCTTCTGTCCATACATACCGCTGCAGTCACAGCCACAGCACACGCTGTCCCCATACAAAACGATCTTAACGGGTTCTCCTACTTCCAGCTTTGCAGAGAGCTTCGGCAGTTTGTCCAGTTGACTTTCCGGAGCGGAAAGTAACTCCTTCTTCGTTGCCTTATAGGTAACTGCGATCTGTTTCTCTGTAACAAGCTTCGGATTGCCTACGGCACATAGGTTTAAGAATTTTCCGTTGGTAGTCACTAGCGGACCGAAATCTTTTGCAAATTCGCTTGCTTCTCCTGCCTTCTTTGCCGTATCAAAGTCCGGATAGAGGAAGGTATCCCATCCGGTTACCGGTATGTGACTCCCTTCAGGAATTACCAGCTCATCTCCCTCTACAAGGTAATCGATCCCCTCTTCATATACTGTTTCCCCGTCATAGCTTTCTACGGACAAAACTTCTTTTGGAGTCCACAGGAAAGAAGCCCTGCATCCATTCTCATCAGCAACTGCTGCAAAGGTTTCCCGGAAGCAATCCCCACCTTCCCATATCGGCTCCAGCCATTCTTTATGGAAAATCTTTCCTATCGAAAGGGTTTTCTTGATCTGTTCTTGTAAAAATTCCTTAAAGGGTGTCACCCATCCGCAGTTCACTACCGGTCTATCTGACATGAAGATCATCTCACAGGGCTTTTCTTTTTCATATGGATACCAGTAGGGCATTGGCTTTCCGTCCGCATCATTGCCGTTTGGATCACCTGTTTTTATGAAATTCACCCAGTAATTGCACATCATTCTGGAAAGATCGTAATGCTGCCCCACAAAGGGTCTCCAGCATTTCGCCAGTGTTTCAAAGAAAAACCATAAATCTACAGAATGGAAGGTTCCGGCATTATCCCATCCTGGAATATCTGAATCAAACCTGTAATAATAGTAGGGTTTTTTTTCACCTGCACTTTTTTTATCTGAAAAAAGACACTTGATCGTACATTCAATTCCGTTTACCTTCGCATACTTTCCATCAGAATCCTCCCGCATTGCCTCGGGAAAGCGCAAAAAGGTCTCAGCATTCTTTCCGAAAATCTCTTCTGCTTTCTTTTTCAAATCTTCTTTTGAGGAAGCTTCTATATAACTGGGAAATTCATCTGAAGTATTTCCAGACATAACGGGAACATTTACATGCTTGCCTTCCATGAAAAGAACCATTGGGTCACCTACACAGAACTTGTGATCCAATACGGTAAACATAGCCGGAAATATTTTGGTATATTCCTCATACTTGTCACGAATCGTAGCCGCATCCAGCTTACGAGCCTGCTCAATAGTTGAGCAACCCAGGAAAGAAAGAAAATGCTGTCCATTTTCCTCAGCATGCCACAATTCCTCCGGCACTCCGATTCCTCCAACCTGATAAGGAGAGCGAATCATTGCACTCATCACTACTGCACGATGAAATAAGCCTTCATTATCCATACATGCCATCTGGCTCATAACACTTCCGCCTCCGGCTGACTGTCCTGCAATGGTCACATTACCCGGATCTCCACCAAAGAAAGCAATATTTCTCTGTACCCATCGAAGTGCTGCCTGCTGATCCAGACTTCCAAAATTAGTCGGTGCGTCAGGCTGCTCCTCTGTCAGCTGAGGATGTGCCAAAAATCCAAAAACATTAACCCGGTAGTTTACCGTTACAACAACCACACCGCGACGTGCAATTCTCTCTCCGTCAAATTCCATTTCGGCAGGATATCCACACTGGAGTCCTCCTCCGAAAAACCATACCAAAACCGGCTGTTTTTCTGTTACTTCTTTAGCACCTGTCCATACGTTCAGATACAGACAGTCCTCATCCATGGCAATTTCCGGATCCACATGCCACTCACGGATATACACGTTATCACCGATTCCCGGGACGCTCTGCATGGAAATCGGAGCAAAGCGATAGCATTCACGAACTCCATCCCAGTCTTCACAGGGCTGGGGTGCTCTCCATCTGTTCTCTCCTACCGGAGGAGCCGCAAAAGGGATTCCCTTAAATGCAGTTATCCTAGGGTCTGCGGCTTCAATACCTTTCACCCATCCATTTTCTGTTCGTACTGTTCTCAGCATAATTCCTACCTCCGTTAATTTTACTATTTCTTTCTGGGATCAATGTCATAAATCCGGTTAGGATCAAGCTCTGCAAAAGGTCCCGGCAGGCATCTTCCGTTCTTAATTTCTATTCCATAAAAATCTGCCTGTATCAATGCACTTGCATCTACTGATCGCGTCTTTTCCGGTTCAAATACAAAATTTCTTTTCTCCAGTTCACCTGGGAACGCAAAGGGTTTCTTTGCCGCCTTTTTGCAGGTAAAAGTCAGCTTTTCTGTATCAACATCAACGTCAAACCAGGCCTCCTGTCCATGCAGGTCAAAGCCGTAAAATTCCTGCCAAGCAGGAAGATGCAGGCATACCGGAGGCTGTGGATAAAGGATTCTCAGGTAACCGCCCTCTTCCTTTACGTAGCAATTACCCTCTGCCTCGTTGGCCTTGGTGGGCATCTTTATAGCCGCCTCCTCGCAATGATAGAAAATATTATTGATAAGCTTTGCATCCACAGAAGTTCCGCCTCTGTTCATTCCTTCCGCCCGAAATGAAACAGGCTTTGCGAAATATCCTGCACTGCGGCAGTTTCCTATGAGATTATTCACAATTCTTAGGTGATCCGTGCCTTCGCCATAAATACCGTAACCGTTCACGACATCATATTCTTCCATCTTGTACCAGCCGGTTGATCCAGGCTCAACCGGAATTTTCTTCGGATCAAAACGTCCCTCTACATTCCAGATTATGTTGTTATCGATCAGGTTGACTCCATCTCTTGTACACTCAATAAAGATAGCTTCTCTCTGCTCCTTGCCATCCAGGAACAGATTTCCTGTAATTCGGTTATTTTCGTTTCCACAATCAAGCCAAATATGATCCGCCCGGAATGTATTCCGAAACACATTGTGACGGATCAGGCCATCTACACTGTTATGAAGCTTGATAGCTCCTGCTTCCCAGGAAAGCTCCATTTTCTGCCAGCCCGTTCCCTCGATCAGGTTGTCCTCGATCAGCATATGAGCAGCAAAAAGTCCGGCGATGCCGCATACTCCCGCATCTTTGATTGTGCATCTTCTCACTACGCTGTGACCGATCACCTGTCCCGGAATCAGTTCGTGATGCCAGCATTCATTTCCTACATCGATGCCTACCGCATTGGACCAGTCAATGGTGCAGTCCTCGATGATCCAGTGGTGGCCTCTGTAACAGGAAAGAGCTCCCCGCTGAGGAACCGGTGCTCCTGTAGCCGCATGGGCACAGATAATTCCCTTTACTTTAATATAAGAAAGGAAGGGGAACTCCGGTGCGAAGCACTGCTCTCTGCATGTAATCTCAATCTTATGGTCTGAAGGATCTGCATCTCCCGGCAGACGGAAATGAACTGTCTGTCCATTGGCTTCTACCCAGTAGCTTCCCTGACATTTGGACATCTGATTATATAAAGCCACCTGCTGCAGAGGTTTTCCATCACAGAAAATCATTCCTCTTCGGTTCAGATAAGTAGTCATATCTGTTTTTTCATATTCAATAAATAACCTGTCGTGTAATATATTAACCGCACAAAACGGGTTATATCCTTTGAAAAGTTCTGGATTCAGGCGATATTCCCATATGCGGATTTTTTCCCTGTCTATTTCATCTTTAAAATTCCCCTGAACACGCCAACCGGTGCTGGGGTTAAAATCTGTAACTAATTCAGAGGCCTTAATAACAACCTCATCGTCTCCATAAGCTTCAAAACTTACCATATTCTCCGGAGATGATCCTCCGGCTGTTGGGTGCACACACTCCCGATATTCCCCACCATGAATCAAAACACGGCTGCCTGCTGTTGCCAGCTTTGCCGCAGCATTAATTGTTTTCAGCGGTTTCTCCAAAGTACCCTCATTTGCATCATCCGCCATAGGGTGATTCTGATTAACATGAATTTCTTTTTTATAAGTTACCGGCACCTCCCAAAATTCAAAGGATTTTCCGTTTGGTAAAATTGCTGAATGATCCATATTGTTCCTGCCTTTCTACTAAAAACAAGGTGCGTCTTCCGTTAAGAGGCGCCTCAAAAATCAATCGTACCAGAATTGGTAACTATTTAGAACCAATTTTGAAATTACTGCAATCGCTGTATTGGTTATTTTGATATCCTCCTTTGCAAGCCTAATCCATGTACATTGTTTCATAAAGCAAATTACTGGGTGCTAGTTTAAGCCTTCAAGCTGACCACACGATCATAGTCATATCCTCGATCCGGATTCACCTTTCCGGCATTCAGTTCGAAATAAACCACACCGTTTTCGTTTACAGGAAGCTCTACGCAGATATTTCCGTCCTCCTGCTTTTTACGCTCTGTTTTTACAAAAGGTCTGGATGATTCCCGAATCAGCTTCGTCTGTTCCTCACTCAGATTGGCAGGTTCTCCCATATCATGCCATACCTTCAAGGGATTACATGTTTCCTCATCTACCGTCTTAGTCAGGAAGCAGTACTCCTCCTGTTCAGCCGGAAATGTAAACTCCAACAGCATTTTTTCTTTACCCTGTTCTGTACTTTTACGGGCAATATTCCAGGCTACACCTAGATAATCACCGTTTGCACGTTTCAAAACGACAATATTGTCATCCTTATATACACAATTGGCTTCACTTTCCTCAAGCTTTTTGTAAAAAGCAAATGTCCAGAAGGTCGGCTTGGTAATACAGCCATTGGCAACCAGTCCAAAGCCGCCGTGGAATGGTGTAAAAGGAACTCCCAGCTCTTCAAACACATCACCAAATGTCCAGTAGGAATAGGATTCATTCACATCTCCCAATCTGGAAAGCTGCTGTGCTATAAAGGCCGCATTCAGGTTTGTATCATGAATGACGCCCTGAGGAGTATAGGAGCTGTTGAACTCCGTGATATGAATCTGCAGACCCTTATATTCCGGGAAACTGTCAATAATATCCCTGGTTGTTTTTAAATTGGCAAAGCCGTCCTCTGCCTTCATCAGTTCAGAATATGCATAATGTCCAATACATTCCGGCGGATCAATGGTGTAATGATGTCTGGTTACGAAATCCACAGGTATGTGATTCTCATGGCAATATTCCATAAATGCCTGAATCCATTTCTCATCCGTTCCTCCACAAACAGCAGGGCCTCCTACACGGAATCCCGGATTCACTTCCTTTATGGCATCAAAGGTTCTATGGAACAGCTTAAAATATTCCTGCATATCCGCATTTTCCCAGAAGCCGCAAAGATTGGGCTCGTTCCATACTTCAATGGGCCATTGAATAACTTCCTCTTCTCCATAGCGTCCCATCAGATGCCGCAGCAATGAATGCACCATATTACACCACATATCATAATCTTTTGGAGGAGTGGTATTTCCCTGCCAGTAAAAGATAGTCTGGCTTCCACTTGCCAACTTTTTAGGCATAAAACCCAGTTCAAGAAAAGGTCTCAGCCCCACCTTCTTATAGGCATCCATTACTTTATCCAGATAAGTATAGTTGTACTCGACCCTTACCTTACCATCCTCCTCATAGGTCTGAAAGATCGCCATATCATCACAGAATAATCCATGTCCCCGGATATGCTTAAATCCGATTTCCTTTTGAACCAAGCGCAGCTCCTCCTGATATTCTTCTGTCAATGCAAGCCCCATTCTTCCGGTTCCCACACAATAATCTACATTATTATGAAAAAAGGCCTTTGAATCCTTTGTAATCACGATCTTTTTTCTGTCATTCTCTGTTGCTCCACCCAAATTTGCCATGCATGTATCTCCTTCTTCTAAATCATGTTCCTATGCAGTCACGCATCAGATGTCTGAACGCTGCACGATCCGCAACTCTCTGATGACGATTGCCATATTAATCTGATACTATCGCATTGATTTAAAGTTTCCAATGATTTATACTATAAGAAAATTGATATATCCTCTGATGTATCAGAACGGAGATTCCAGATGACTGAAATTGAATTTGTCGGCTACAGTGCCGTTCACCCCTCAGATTTTATATATGATGTTCCGAATGGCTTTACAGGCTATCTTCTGCTTCTTTTCGACTCTCCCTCGGAGCTGCTCATAGACGGAAGACTAATGCGGACAGCCGCCAATTCTGCTATTCTGTATACACCAGGAAGCAGGATTTATTACCGTGCTGCCGGTGAAGAATACCGGAATGACTGGATTCGTTTTCGTTCCGATCACTCCTTCGTGAAGCTGTTTCCGTTAACAAACACCCCATTTCCCGTAACAGATCCGGAATACTGTCATCAGCTTTTTAAATTACTAACCTGGGAGTCCGCCTTTTTCTCCTCTGAAAGCGAAGCAAACATTACTCACCTGCTGCGGGTTCTGTTCTCCAAATTAAGAGAAGGAACCCAGAATGAGTCCCCGGGTATTCACGATCATGAGCTGGCTGCATTGCATAAGATGATCTACAATAATCCTCAGCTTCCATGGAATATAAACATGATGGCTGCAAAGCTTCACTTAAGTCCCAGTCATCTTCAGACTCTCTATCACCGCCAATTTGGCTCCTCCTGCATGAACAATGTCATCGAAGGACGTCTGCGCCGTGCACAGGATTTATTAGAGTACAGCGAATACTCCATCCGCGACATTTCCGAGCAATGTGGTTATAATAATGTAGAGCATTTCTGCAGACAGTTCCGTCAGCATAACGGCTGTACCCCTGGACAATACCGGAAAAATGCATTAGCGGGAAGCAACAAAAGACTTCTCACCCACAATACCCTGGGAGGAAGGGAGTTTGAGAAGATTAATCGAAATATCCGGAAATAGTGTTTCGGTAGCTGCTTTATTCAGCATTTCCTTAAGCGTTCGCTTCTACCTGTAAATAAATTTCAGCTTTCCGATACCGATTTCATCTCCGGGTTCGATGATTTCCGACGCATTTGGTTCTAACCGCATCCCGTTCCGGAAGGACTGCTCCTGCCATTTTTCCAACTGTGATTGGCAGTTTTTGCACCGGGATATGATATTTGTTGCTCTTCCCAATTCCGTATAATTTATTATCACTATTCTCTATCCACGGAATAAATACGGTGTGCCCGGAATCATCCGGTTGCGGAATCTTTTCCGGTTCTGTGACGTCTTGATACCGGAATTCCGGGTGTCCTTCTGTTCCTGTCCTTTACCCTGCATTATCCAGTGTTCTGCTATATGTTGCTCTTGTATCCCTTCATTCCTGCTTCTGCTATTTACATTTCCCCTCCACTGCGTCCCTCTGTTCTTCTCCCTTTCATCCCAGGGCATCTCCTGTGTGCCCCGATTCCAGCTTACATTTTGTACCGGAGCTTCCCGGCTCTGACTTCCCTGATTACCTTATAGGTCTTTACCAGATCCGTGATCATCTCTTCAATCTAGCTCATAAATTCTGTGTCCTAATAATTTCCCTTCTCCACATCAAGAAGTTTCTGTTCTCTGACATTTCTTTGTCCTCTTTTCTTTGAATTATGAAAGAAAAATTATCCCTTCATATAACGAAACGCTCAGAGCCTGTTTTACAGTGGTCAAAAGCAAATTTTTTTACTTTTTTTCTTACGAGTTTTCTTGCGAGTTTTTTTAATGCCACTCGTAAGAAACTCGTAACATTAGATTTCTGCATTTTTCTTGAAATTAAGTAAAAGAAAAAGAGCATATGGAATTGAATCCATACACTCTATGATTACTGAAACTTTATTTCTTTTCATCAAGCAAAATAACACCTTGCGCCGGATTTTTATCAATTGCACCAACTATCTCATGTGGAACATATGGCTCTTCAAGATATGCAAGGTCTTCGGCAGTTAATTTAATGTCAAATGCTCCGGCTGAATCATCCAGATACTGCGTTTTGGTTGCCCCAATAATAGGCGATAAAATTCCCTTTGCCCACTGCCATGCAATGGCTATCTGGGACATTTTGCAGTTATACTTTTCGGCAAGCTCCGCTACACGTTTAACTATCTGCATGTCTTCCTCTTCAGTCTTATCATATTTTCCCATGGCAACCCTATCCGTGGTTCCACGAAGAGACTCTGATTTCCACTGTGGTCTTGCCAGATGTCCGGCTGCAAGAGGGCTATACAGCATTAACGAAACTTTCATTTGCTTACAAATTGGTAGCAATTCTCTCTCATCCTCTCTGTAAAGCAAATTATAATGATTCTCCATCGCAGAAAATGGTGTCCATCCATTGTCTCTTGCGGCTAACTGCATATTATAAAACTGATATCCATACATGGCAGATGCACCAAGTGCCCTGACCTTTCCTGCTTTTACCAGATCGTGCAGTGCCTCCATAGTTTCTTCAATTAGTGTATCATAGTCAAATCTATGGATGATATATAAATCAAGATAGTCGGTTCCAAGACGTGACAGAGTTCCATCTATTTCCCTCATGATTGCCTGTCTTGATAAACGACCTTCATTAAAATATACCTTGGATGCAATCACAACCTGATTTCTCGCTACATTTTTCTTCAATGCTTTACCTAAATATTCCTCACTTGTTCCTGCTGAATATCCATTTGCTGTATCAAAAAAGTTATATCCCAAATCAAGTGCATGCTTGATAACATTCTCACTTTCAGCTTCATCCAACGTCCAGTCATGCATGGTTCCAGCTTTCCCAAAACTCATGCAGCCCACACATAATTTTGACACTTCTATATCTGTATTTCCGAGTTTACCGTATTCCATAGTGCTCTCCTTATCTTAATCCAGCGTACTCTTTCTCCGATACCGCCTCACACCACTCATTGGAACAATCCACTCCCGGCACCTCAATTGCCAGATGGGAAAACCATTCATCCGGAGCGGCCCCATGCCAGTGCCTTACATCTACCGGAATGTTAATACAGTCACCCGGTTTCATTTCTACCGCATCCCTGCCTTCTTCCTGATAAAACCCTCGGCCGGCTACACATACTAAAATCTGCCCGCCACCGCTTTTTGCATGATGAATATGCCAATTATTCCTGCATCCGGGTTCAAATGTCACGTTGAAAATGCCAACCTGAGAAGTGGAAATCGGCGCAAGAAAACTTCTGCCAGAAAAATACTGTGCAAAGCCATCATTTGGTGCACCAATTGGAAATACCATCTCTTTTGCATGCACCCGCATTGCTTCCTCTTCGTATGGTAAATCTCCTTCACCTGCCTCCCACACTTCCTTTGCAAGATTGAAAACAGCCCATGCTTTTGGCCATCCTGCATAAAATGCGACATGTGTGATCACTGCAGCAATTTCTTTTTGTGTCACACCATGATTTTTGGCATTTTGAAGGTGATATTTTAAAGAAGAATCCGTAATTCCGGAAGCCATCAGAGCAACCACTGTAATGATACTTCTTGTTTTTATATCAATATCCTGATTATTCCAGTTTTCACCGAAAAGTACATCATCGTTAAAATGTGCAAACTCCGGCGCAAATTCGCCAAGCGCATTTCTTCCTGCTGTCTGTACTATTTTTTCCATATTCTGTATACCTCCATAACACTGCTGTTTATAAAGAATTTACCCACTCACTGACTTTCTGTTTTGTTCCACGGTTTAACAGACTGCCTTCTGTGATAACAGCCTCTGGTGCGGATGGCTGCAATTCTTTTACAGTATTACCGAATCCACTTCCACCGGATGTTGCAAAAAGGACGATCTTTTTACCGCTAAAATCATAGGCTTCCAAAAATGTATTGATAATTGTTGGAGCTACATACCACCAGATAGGGAAGCCCAGAAGGATTTCATCATAAGAACTCATATCTATCTCTTTCTTCATGATCTCTGGTCTGTATTTCTTATCACTCATTTCCACACTGCTCCGGGATTTTTTATTCATCCAGTCAAGATCAGCCTTTGTATATGTAACTTTTGGCTCAATCTCAAATAAATCAGCTTTTGCTTCCTCTGCAATCATCTCTGCTACTTTTTTTGTTGTTCCGCTTGCACTGAAAAATGCCACTAATTTTTTACTCATAATAAAAAGCCCCTTTCTATACGTATTTTTCACAAAAAAATAGATGTATAAGATTTACATTCATCTTACACATCTATTTTAAGCTCTATCGCTTCATTATGTCTAATGCTTATATTGAATTTTATTTTATGCCTGAAAAGCATTAATCTCCTCAATCATTTTACGGACTGCCAAAGAATATGGAATGTTTCGTCTCCAGGCAATCACAGTACTTGTTGTGATTTCAGGAGAAATTCTTCGCTGTACAAGAATATCCTCCCGCCAATACTTTGCAGCACCTTCGATGGATACCGGATAGCCCAGTCCATTTGCTGCCATAACTCCGGCATTCGTTCCAAGATTACTTGGAAAAGCAATCTGCAGTTTCGAAAAGTCTTTTCCAAACCAATTGGCAAGTTCACTTTGAACATTTACTCTTTCCGGCAGGATCAATGGTTTTCCAATAAGATCTTCTTTTCTTATAAACTCTTTTTCTGCCAGCGGATCATCCGGCCGCATTCCAACACACCAGTGATCGCAATCTGTGATCCGGATATAATCCAGCCCTTCGGTGTCCACCGGCTCCATGAATAATGCAATATCTACAAGTCCTTTATTCATCATCTCATACACTGCATCTGCTGTTGCAGTATGCAATACAATCTGAACCAGCGGATATTTTTCTTTATATGTTTTACATATCTCCGCCAATGTCTCCACCGCTGCAAATTCACCGCATCCAATGGTTATATTTCCCTCTACAACATCTTCTTTTCCTTTCAGTTCCTCAAGTGTTTTTTCCTCAAGATTAAGGATCTCCAGGGCACGCCTTTTTAATAAAATCCCCTCTTCAGTAAGCGAAATTTTCTTCCCGCTTCGAATAAATAATGTTACTCCAAGCTCCTCTTCAAATGCCGCCATTTGTCTGGATAGCGTTGGCTGGGTAATATGCAATTGTTCTGCTGCTTTTGTAAAGCTCTGTTCTTTTGCCACCGTCAGAAAATAGCGCAATAGTCTTAATTCCATATTTTTTATTCCCACAACTTCCGATTTCTATTTTTGTTTCCATAGCATAGTGTACTCTTTTTCACCAGTATCTTCATCCAAACCTTCACATTGAATAATGAACCCTTCTCTTTGGTAAAAAGAAATTGCTCTGGCATTCTTCTGATATACATTTAATCGTAAGCTGACTTTTTTATCCTTAATATAATCCAATAAAAGCTTACCTATGCCACATGACTGCATTTCATCAGAGACAAAAATACCTTCGATATATTCATCATTTAGTCCTACAAATCCTTGTATCATTTTATCTGCTTCAAACACATAAACTTCGGATTGTGACAGCATTTCTTTCACTAATTCATAATTACTTTTCCAGTATTGATTGGAAATAAAATAATGTGCTTTCAGATTTGTCTTTAACCATATGTCAGCAACTCTATCGATATCTTCGTTCAGCAACTTTCTAATCATAACAAATATTCTCCACAACTACGTCCTTTATGCTTTTCTCTTTTTTCCATTCTATCACAAGCTCACCATTAATCATCATTTTTTTGATATTTTTTCTTTTCCCCCACCGTAAAACAGCCTCTGAGCGTTTCGTTATATAGAGGGATACAAATAAGAGCAAGATCCACCCATGTTTAACAGTATTGCCGTTTGGCATCCTGTTCTCCTATGGGATTTATCTTGATGGGGATCTCCCCATACCCTCTCAATAACAGACGTTTCACTTGTCTGTTGGTTCCACCTAAAGGTGTTCACAGCACTATTTCTAATATCGGAAGGGACAGCCGATATTGAAATACGTGGACTCCCGGCGGGAGGAATAGTCTCAGCGGAAGGAAGAGTATGAGAACAAAAAACAAAGATAAAGAACTGAATCACAGACATTTTATAGGATTACGTCTTACAGATGTCGAACTGGATTTATTAGACCAAGGCGCTACTTGTTTATCTATTAGCCGATCAGAATATCTGAGAAAACTCCTGCTTGAGAAGCAAATCAATCATCAGATTGAAGTTGTTGCAGACATGAATGATCTCAGAAAACTGGTCAGTGAATATGGAAAAATCGGATCAAATCTCAATCAGATCGCCAAGCATTTTAATAGCGGTGGCAGTCAGTCACGTGCTATAGAAAATGAAATCCATCAGTGCATCACCGACTTATTCCTATTGAGAAAAGAGGTACTGAAACTAGCAGGTGGTATGAATGGCAATCGTAAAACACATTAAAAGCAGAAATGCAAATTACTCAGCTGCTATCAATTACCTTCTGTTTTCTTACATTGATAAAATGATAGATTGTCAGCTCTGCAAACTGGAATCTGATGCTGTCTACCTCTTATCCAATCCATTTTTTAATTTCAAAATATCTTTTCTGATTTTTTCAATGACTATCTTAAATTCCTCATCACTTTTTCCTGTTGGATCTTCAAGTCCCCAGTTATCATCAAACGGTCTTCCTATAAATGGACATCCCACATTACACCCCATTGATATTGCAATATCCGGATTTGGAATATCACTAACCAGCTTACTGAACTGCCCATCTGCTTCCATATCTATATTATATAATTCCTTCATAATACGGACAGCATCTTGGTTAATCTGTGGTTTTGTTTCTGTACCCGCCGAATAACTTTGAAACACATCTGATGCCAGATGTCTTCCAAAAGCCTCAGCAATCTGACTTCGGCAGGAATTATGGACACAAATAAATGCCACTTTTACATTACTCATGAAATGGACACCTCTCCTTTATACACTGCTCATTAAAATCTGTGAATCCACATTGCATTTGTTCGTATTGCAATGTTACTCCATAATGAGCATTCACATAATCAATACCATTCTTAAATGCTATCATTGCATCTCTCTTGCAGCATCTTGGTCCGTTTATGGCTCCTAATTCTCCGATTGCTTTCGAGGTAAACTGCATATGATTTCCCCATGTTCCATCTGTTGAAAGCGGACCTGTTCCGTCGATGATTGCAAGTGCAGCGCCAATGGATGTGATTGCTCCGCATATTCCCCATAAATCATAATCCAGATTAATACAGCCATAGGAATAGATATCCCTGCATATTCAAACTTATTTAATATATTGGGTATCATCGGGAAAAAATGTCCTATGGATACACCGATGATCATGCATAGAATGACCCACACAGATAAATACTTTTGAAAAAACTTCATCTTAGCATTTCCCCTCTAACAACAGCTATCTTTTTTGTCACAGCATGACTCACATGTCAAACTGCCAATAAAATTCTTGAATTCTAATAAAGTATCACAATTCAAAGAGTAATGATGCCATTTACCTTCTTTGCGATCATTCACCAATCCACATTCCACCAGTATCTTCATATGATGAGACAGGGTTGGCTGTGTAATTTCAAATTTTTCCAAGAGCCTGCATCCACATTTTTCGCCATCTGACAACATTTGCACTATTTCTAATCTGTTTGAATCTCCAAGTGCCTTGCAGATTAATGCAACATTTGTTAGTTCCATTTCATTTACCTCGCATTGATATTTATCTATGTGTGTAGATTAGCATATACATAGATAATTGTCAATGTGTTTTTATAAAATAAAGCCATACATTTTCATGTACAGCTTTAAAAACAGGAATTTGGTGTGTGCTTTATAAATTTTTTCCGATCCACTCAAGTTCGTTCATGGAATCCTTATTTTTTTCAAGTTCATCTCTGGCTGTTGCGTAATATGATTTTTTGAAAAGCATATCCCATGAAAGATATTTTGCCATACAGTCAAACTGCTTATCAATCAGCTCATACTGGATACTGCCTACAGGAGAACCACCTACAACAATTGTGCCAACTTTTTTGTTTTTTAACTGCAATCCACGGCAGTAGCACTTATCAATGATAAGTTTCAATTGTGCTGACATTCCCCACCAATAAACTGGTGTAGCAAAAAGAATCATATATGCAGCAGCAATTTTATCAATTGTAGAATTTGTATCATCCTTATCGACGCATCCCTTAGAGCATTGACAGACACCACATCCCTTGCATGGTGCAATGTTGAGTTTGTCGGGTTCAATGATTTCAATTTTATTCTTTTCTGACGCTCCTTTTATAAATGCATTGATTGCTGCCAGCGTATTTCCTTTTCTGGCACTTCCATTAATGATTACAATTTTCATGCGTGTATCCTCCAACTTCCGATTTGCACATCAAATCGTTTTCTTCATTCTATCACAACTTCTATTGATCCGCCATCAGTCTTTCGAATCAGGTATCCATGACAATGATAAACTGGCCTGCTCCTGGCAATTCTTGCAGCATTTCATCAAGAGTTTTCTGTTTCACATATTTCTGCACATACACCCAACAGGCAACGCTACTGGCTTCTGATACAATGTCAGCTATGGTTTTGCGCATAAGCTCTTCAAATTCAGCAATTTCTTCTTTTGGGACAACATCATACAGGGTTGGTGCCTGATGACTTACTCCATCCGTTCTCTGTGAAGATTCAAGTCCACCATACTTAAAATGGAATCATCTTCAGTTAATACTCGGATAATTACCGGTACTTTAGTAAGCGCCAAATATTCCTGCGGATTTTCTAATCTTCTGGATTCCTCTATAATTGTAGATGAAAGATATTTAGACTATTTCACTACAATCATGGAGGATAGGTTATGGC
>NZ_JBQKLL010000049.1:0-23224 GCF_052116245.1 Blautia sp. Sow4_E7 | reverse complement strand
ATAACACGTTGAAAACTTATTGATCAGCTGAAGCGGAAACGCGTTCAGTTACATCCGGAAAGACTGATCAGCTCTTAGCGGAATGCGTGGTCAGATGAGCCGGAATTTGCACGATGACACACATTTCAAAAATATCACTGAACGCCGACAAAAGGAACATAATTTATAATAATTTCCATATGTGAGATTGATACAATGAAAAGACCGCAAGACTCCAGTCTTATGTGACTGACAGCCTTGCGGTCGAATAAACAATATGTGGCTGTCAGATATTTATGCGACCAAGCCATATATTTTCTTTCGGTTTGTATTTGTTTTTCAAAAGCAAAACAAGGATTACCCCATCTCTCGCAGACCGGACAATCCCTGTTCTGGTATCAACCATACATAAGACTGTACGGCCACAATGATTCAATCCCTATGATTCCTGTTTGGCAGGCAATGCCGCCGAAATCATCTGCCGGACGGCGCTCTGCATATCGGGTGACAGTCTGCGCCAATCGCTGACAAGTTTTCGCTCCTCCAGCGTCAGTTCCTTTTCCCGCAAGTCACTGTTGAAAAATTCAGCGACTGTGATCCCGAACGCCTGGCAACACCGCTCAATCGTTGAAACAGTTGGGTTATTTCCACGCTTCATCATGCTTGAGATCGTGGATTGTGAGATATTTGCTTCCTTTGCGAGCTAGTATTTTGACCACCCGCGTTCATCGAGAAGCTCCGTAATACGGGCTATCAAATCCATATCGTTCACCACCTCGCCACACTTTAATTTTATACGAAAAGTGCGCATTAGCGTTAGAGCGAATAGGCTTGATATTATTACTATGCTTTTGCGTAGTGTCCCATATAGAGTGTGGCGTTATAGGTGTACCCTAACGGTGGCGAAAGCAAAAGGGGATAATCAAAAGCCTTTATTACTCAGATTCAAGTCAAAAAATGATAACTATCATTCATCCGGCTTTACTGAAGCAAATTCCATCGCTTTTTTCATATTATCTTCAAACATCTCAGCCGGTATGAGTGCAATGCCTTCCTGCTCATCGCTTAGAACTACTAGTCTTTGACCGCCAGTAAGACCGAATATTTCACGGACAGCTTTAGGGATATGCCCCCGATCATTTATAATGACAGATCCCCAAATGTTTTTTCCTGTTGGGGGAGGCGGAATAACTTTTTCGCCATCAACTGTCGTTGTTTTAATAAGGCTGTCAATCGTAATTCCATATAGATCGGACAATCTTTGGCACTTCTCAATATCGGTAATGGTAGCGCCGTTTTCCCATTTTGCATATGCCTGCCGGGAAATACCTATTTTCTCCGCAATTTCTTCCTGTGAATATCCATGGACATTCCGCAGTATCATCAAATTTTCCTTTAACACAGCCTGCACATCACTTTAGCAGTAAATTCACCGCTTCAATGTACTCATCACGATGAACCGTATGGATCACGTGATCACTGCTATTTGTCTCAATCAGCCGACAATTATCTCCGATATACGATACCGCACGTTCCGCTTGTTCACGCGATGCCGCACATAAAAAGGTTCCATTTTCATGGACTGTCTCCTTTGCGTGAATATATACGCAGGGAACATCAATCGCAGTAAGTATCTCTTCATGCGTCAGTCCATGATTCCAGCTCAGGTCATAAAATCTCTCGCCATAGGCGAAATCATATTCTTTCGCATACTTGAACACAGACCAGATCGATGGGGGAAGAAAACTTATCTGAACTGCTTCATCCGGATTCTTCAAATGGCATTTCTGCGCATAATCTGCAATACCCGGCATAGCACCCTTCATAAACAGTTGTCCCCAATAGCAATGTCTGAGATAATAGGCTTCCCAACACTCAGATTTGTCGGAGGCATTGTACTCATGGAGCGGTTTATATGCATCCAAATACGCAAAGCTGTCTTCCCAGCCTTCTCCTTCTGTAGAGAATATCGGCGGATCTTCCAAAACCACGCCGGCAATATTTTGCCCCCTCCGTATGCGGCAATGTACGCTGCGGTAATCGCTCCATTGGAATGCCCGGAAACTACGGTAGATCCACCGATTACATGGTCAATAAACCAGATCAGATCATCCCCGTTGACATCCAGATAATACAGGCTTTCATCATGTGAAGATTCTCCATGACCATATACGTCAACAGCGTAGATATGCCAGTTCTTGCTTAATTCAGACAGAACAAGGGCATAGTCTTCCCATATGCTCATCTGTCCATGAATCAGCAGAAGCGCCGGCTTATCATTCGCGACCTCACCATAGTTTATGACCTTTCCGCTCTCCAGCGTAACCTGCTTTTCCTGGACCCCAGCTTTCTTAAGAGCCTTCTCATATTTGTCATACCAGTGAATATTCCGATACCAGTAAAATCCAAATGCAACGGTGAGTAAAACAATTACGATTAAAAATGAAATTCCTGCGATCTTCATGACTTTCTTCATGAAAACCTCTTTGTTTGATTCATATGATAATTGTAATGAATAGCTGCAGGATTATCCATCAACCAAAGATGTCAAATTTCTCAAAATAATGTTATGTTTGGTTGCGCCATCTTCTTATACTATATCGTCACTTCAAGTCTTTCCGATTATAGTACGAAACAAAAGAAGCAGGCAGTCTTCTCAGCCCTTGCCCGTTTCGCCCTCGCCCTGGAACCAGCACAGCAAAAGGCCCTTGTACTCTGTATACAGGAACGTCACGCCGTCTGTTTCCTCCGCCGTGAACTCCATTTTCATGGTGCTTCCGTCAAAATCGTTGGTCATGTCGGCGGAAAGCACATTCTCGTTCAGCGTATATGTACCCGTACCGCCGTCCGCGCCGATGTACCATGAGATATGGCCATCGCTTGTGATCTCCATGCTGCTGCCGAACTCCAAGGCACCGGGGATTGCCTCCATAGCGGTGGCATTGTCTTTTTCATCTTCCACCAGATGCCACGGACCGACCAGATCTTCCGCTGTCACGGCATCCGGATTATTTTGCTCCTGTACCGATGGCGCAATGGAAATGGAAGTGTCCGTCGTTTCCCTGGTGGGAGTCTCAACGGGAAGGCTTTCTTCTTCCACAGTGGTATTTGACGGCTCCAGTGTCGCCGCCGGTTCCGTGATCGCAGGTGCTTTTTCAACGTCAACGTGGATGCTGCCCTTTGCCTTCTGCCCCACGACGACGATTGCGTAGGGACCGTCCACAGGAGCCTCCACGGTAAATTCCGTCACTGTTCCGTCTCCCTGATAGAGCGATGTTCCGTCCGGTGACGTGATCTTCATCTCCAGCGACCCTTTCACCGTCTCGAATAAAATTTTAAGCGTATCTCCCTGCTTCAGCTCCAGGGTGTGGGTGTCCGTGCCGTTCATGGTTTTGACGACATCCAGGTTGTAGGAATCCGCGTTCTTTGCGCTGCTGCCGTCAAAGGCGGAGCTGGACGCGCACCCCACAAGGGTCAGCAGGAGAGCGCAGACGGTTATAACGATAACGAAAAATTTTTGCTGTTTCATAATGGTTTCCTTTCCGAATTCAGATTTGGTTTGATCAAACATGATCAAGTTGCTATTTCTTATCCATATTCATCCTGATCACATGAAAAAGGTTTGACAGCAATATGCACGCCAATGAGATCATCAATGGCATCATGGTCTCATTTCCGTCAAAAATGCTGACGCACAGGAAGATCACACCCGCTGAGATCAAACCTAAACTTGCTATGATGAAAAGTGTATTCAGTATTTTTTTCATTTCATTTTCTCCGATTTCTCTGCCTTCTATCGCACACGGTCAAAATATTCAAGGTTATCTCACTTTCGCTTGTCTATAATCACCGGTCACGCTCAAGCAGCCGTGACTTTGCCTCTGAATTGCTGTTCCAGACCGCACCCACCGTGGGGCAGCCGCCCCTGTCCGGGCAGTCGCCGCAGGTGGCAAGACCCTTTTTCAAAACGCACTGGTGGATGGGGCACAGTTTGTCGCAAAACGGTGTCTTGATTCCCTCCGTGCGGCAGCCCAGGCAGTTGATCATATCAGGGGTGATGGGAACCCCGTTCAGCCCGCTCCAGAGCTTTGCGGTATTTTCCCGGAGTTCGTTGTCATTGTTCAGCGTAGCGACGCGGGCATCGCAGGTTTCGCAGTCCAGTCCGCAGCAGGCAATCAAATTTTTCATGGTATTTTTCTCACTTTGCTTGCTTAATTCTTGTCGGTGTTCCTTCTGAAACATAAAGCATACTGTCATAAGCCATTTCCGGATTTTCAAATACCCTGTATGACATTGGGATCGTCCTTATGATGAGGTTGTACCCCTCTCCAAGGGATCCATTATAAATATAATCCGCGGTATATTGCTTCAGGGAAGAATCCTCCGGTATTTTCGAGAAATCCAGCCAGCAGATATTAAACCCTGCTCTCTTAGCCGCTTTTGCAAGAGGGTCATAGGAATAGAAGGTCTGATTGGTCCGGATTCCGTTTCTGCCCCGGGGCAAATTACAGGTCGTCTTGTAGAAATCCGTCCCGATCACATAGTAATCGTCCTCCAGTTCCTCATACAAAAGGCCGCCCATGTTCCCGTAGCCTGCAACCTTTTCGACATGCCCATTATGACCGGAAACAAAAATACATTCTCTCCCGAGCTTTTCCTCCTGCTCCAGGATCCACAGCGTATTCTCTTTCATAAATGAATCCCTCAGCGAGATATACTCCGCGCTGGCGCCTTCGCCAGAATTCAACTGACAATTTTGAATCAGCATTTCCGCCAGATGTACGCCAAGGTCGCTTTCCTCTTTTGCCGCTAAAAGCGCTTTGATCTGCTCGAAATGCGCTTGTCTCTGTGGGTAATCGTACTCCGGATTCCAGTCTTCACCGGTCACCAGAGGTTCGATCTTGGCAGCGGATACCCCCAGTTTTTCGCATTCTTCCAGGAGAAGCTGATAGGTATACAGGCCTCTTTGCATATCAAACCCGTAGAAGCGAAGATCCTCCCCTTTCGGAGCTTTCTCATTGTATTCCCGCATATAGGAAATGAGCGCAGCCATTTCATCTGTACGGTAAATCGCAAATCCGATGTTTGCCGCCGCTTCCTCGGCAGTGCCGGTGCCGCCGTGAATATATCGGTTTACCATCTCACATCCGCCGAAATCGCCTTCCAGTGCGAATGCTTTTACGCCTTCGTTTTCTACCAGCAGTTGAAACACATCCAGCTTTAACTGCTGGAATTCGCTGTTGCCATGAGATGCCTCTCCCAGTGCGACTACCCTTACCCCTTCCGGAATTGTCAGGCTTTGGACAGGTTCTGCGTATTTTGCAAATTCTTCCGGGTCCGCACTTTCACCGGTTCCAAATCCGCCGAAATATGTAAATACCTCAGCCAAAAGAAGCACCGTGATAAAAATGCACAGGAAAACGGTACGGAACACCCGGCCCTTCTTTTTCTTTCTATTTTTGACTACGACAGCAGCGGTCACCAGGCCCAGAGCGACCCGGGGCAAAGCGGCAAATAAAAAATCAATAAATCCATTCCACATAGGTTTTCCATTCCTCTCATTTTCTCATCCGTGCTTCTTCCCGAAACACATCCCGATGACCAGCCCAATGAGCATCCCCATAGACAGGGTAATGCCGATGTACTTCGGGAAAATGGCGCCAACGGCGGCCCCGAAGCACATCCCCAGGCTCATCCCCTCCGCCTCATAGCCGTTTTCCTTTTCCCGCTTCTTTTTCTTTTCTGCCCGTCCGGCGAAGAACACCGCCAAAGCGATCCCGGCCACCACCAGCGGCACCGCCGCCATGATAAAGTCACGCATGAATTTACACTCCTTTTTCGTTCAAAAAATCTTACTCATGACTGCTTAACGCATGTCCCGGTTCATCAGATCAAAGTCAATGTACTGCCCGTTCAGCTTGAAGAAGGCCGGGAAGGTACACAGCTTGCGGAAGCCGAACTTCTCATAGAGCCGGATAGCGCGGAGGTTGTCGCTTCGGACCTCCAGATTGATCTGCTCAAAGCCGTTTTCCACAGCAAACGCAAGAACGGCTTCCATGAGCGCGGAGGCGGCCCCGCAGCCCCAATAGGCTTTTCGCACGCTGATCCCGAACGCGCCCCGATGGCTCATGCGCCTCGGCTTGCGGTTCAGACTGGCATCCCCGATGATTTGACCGTCCGCCCAGGCAAGATACTGCACATTGTCCTTTGAAGCGACCTGCGCGGACAGATACTGCGTTTCCGCCTCCACGTCCAGCGGTACGCCCTCCGGGCCGAAGCTGAGATTGTCCGTCTCGCCGCCGACACACTTCAAATAGTCCAGCAGGGCGGCGGCGTCCTCCGGCCGCGCCCGGCTGATCATAAACGGTGCCTTTTTCTCCATACTCACTTATATACCTCCAGGTTTGATCCGATATTTCGCTTCTTTATATCCGTTTCTCCGGTAAAAACGCTTTGCGCTTTTTCCTCGATTTGGGAAAGGGCAGCCAAAACCTTCTTAATATTCTCCTCTCTTGGGAGAATGGTATGAATGTTAACCTCCGGATGCTCCGCAACGAACGCTTTCAGGAAGTCCAACAGGTTGTCCTTCGTTTTCATGTAATCCTCGATGATCACGCTGTCGCTGAATCCGAGCTGTTTCAGCAGGATCGCGGAAACCACGCCGGTTCTGTCTTTTCCCGCGCCGCAAAAGTACAGCACATTGCTTTCCGCCTTCAAAATGACGCAAATGATCCGCTCCATCTGTCCATCTATCATCTTCAAATAAGCATCGGCAACAGACTCCGGAGATTCTGGTACGGCTCCGCCCCCGGTAACAGGCAGATGATAGTAGGTAAACCCGCTTTCCGTCTCCAGTCTGCACGGTTTTTGCGCATATTCCGTCTTTTCCCGCAGGTCAATGATTGTAGTAACGCCATTTTTTCGCAGCCAGCTGACTTCTTCATCCGAAAGGTGCCCCGGATAATCGCTTCTGATATACCGCAAGGTTCCCGTGGGCAGCGCTCTCGTATTCCTCGTAGATTTCAGCAAAGAACCCATACGGCTGCCCTCCAATCCTCCTTTTGGCAAAAACTCATAGGTATTCTCCTCACAGTTTTTTTACGCACATACCGACCAGCAGCCCCATAAGCATCCCCACAGACAGGGTGATGCCGATGTACTCCGGGAAAATCGCGCCGACAGCCGCGCCAAAGCACATTCCAAGGCTCATCCCCATGGCCTCATAGCCGTTTTCCTTTTCCCGTTTCTTTTTCTTTCCGGCCCGCCCGGCGAAGAACACCGCCAGAGCAATCCCGGCCACCACCAGCGGCAGCGCGGCCATGATAAAGTCACGCATGAATTGACAGTCCTTTTCTCATATTCCGGTTCTTAAAATCAAAGTCTATAAATTTTATTGTTTTCCATCACTCGTTATCCAAGCGTTCCGAGTTAAGATGTATCTGTCCGCCATATTTTTGGCCAAACCGTGCCGTTACTGTAAAGGATAAAAAACAATAGAAACTCGTTTTTTCTGAATTCGCCGTTTGCGATCAGAACATCCTGCACAACGCCGCTCAGTTTGATCTGAAAGTCTGTTTCGCTATATCCGTTCCGCCCGTAAAACGCTTTGCGTCTTTTCCTTATTTCAATGTCCGGGGAGGTATCCTCACACGGTTCAATGGAAACGATGAGCTTTTTCTCCGGGTATCTGTTCCTGATTTCCTTCAAGATTGCGCTGCCGTACCCCTCCCCACGAAGGCTCTCGTCCACCGCCAGAAACATGAGAAACAAAAGTTTGCGGTTGACAGCGAAATACGCAAAGCCGCATGGAATATCTCTGTCATAAAAGCCCCAAAACTGTGTGTTCCATAGCTTGGACATCAAAACCATCAGGAAAAAAGGCATCCTCTCGTTTTTAGGGAACGCCTCAAAATAGATGCGTTTTATGTCTTGGCTGCTTAACCTTACTTTCTCAATATCAAGCCGCATCCATCATTCCTCCGGAAAAAACCCTTAATCGTGATATATTTTCACAATATTCATCATGCATGAATTTACCCTTCTTTCTTACAATTTCTTTACCATCTGCATTTCCCGGAATTGTCTTCCGGAAGACGAGTACGCAACCTCTTTGATCTCTTCAAAGCTAAGATCAGAGTACATCCTGCGCGCGATTGCGTTATCCAAAGACACGCTGATATACAACCTATCGGCATTGTGCTTTTTCTTAAAATAGTCCAGAAAGGCCACGACCGCCTGTTTGCCATACCCTTTCCCCTGATACTGCTTTCCGATCATAAAACGACTCATAGACCATCCGGGAATGGTATCATCAAAATCATATAAGATAAACCCGACCATCGTATCTTCGTGATAGACGCCTAAAGTATATAAGCCATCTTCGTAAGTGGCTTCAACCAATGACCGCTTGTTATCCGCGACAAACCATTTTTGACTGTCATCGACAGTTAGGGATATGCAATCCCAGTAGTTTGAACGATCGATTTCTCTAAATTCCATCATGTAACTCCTAATCTTTCTCCTTTATCGCCACCCAAGATAGCGGAATGTATGCCGCTTGTATTCCCGGTACGTCGCGCCGAATGTTTCCTCCAGATACCGTTCCTCCTGCAAAATCTGTAAATGCAGCATCACAATGGCAAACACCGTAAGTGGCACAGTCAGCAAATTGCAGTACATCAGCATCACACCGATATACATGAGGTCAAAGCCGAGAAAGGCCGGATTGCGGCTGAACCGATAGATTCCGGATGTGACCAGTTCTGTGTGATCCTGATCCGGGATGCCCGCCCTCCAGCTATCCTTCATACAGAGAACGGAAAGGAGAAAGATCAAATCACCAAGCATCCCGATGACAAAGCCGGTAAAGCGAGCGTTTGCCGCAAGGCAGCTCCAGCCAAACGCTATGGTCACAAGCTGTGCAATCACAACGCCCAGCGTTGCCATGCTCATCAGCAGTTCCACTGTGTGAATGGACTTTTCTTTCCGCTGTCCTATTTGCCGCGTCCGGATGTCGCGGCGCTTCTGCGCCAGCATCTTGGCAAAATATATGCCGTAAAACACTGCCAGCACAAAAAGGGCAGGCAGGGGATAAGAGAGAATTTCTTCCACCGGATATTCCATAATGCAACTCCTCTAATGAATTTTGTTTTAGCCATTACTTTTTTCTATTCTTCCTTGTGGAGGCCACCCGTATAAACGGCACAAGCAGCAGAACACATACCAGAACAGAACCGCCGAACTGCCCATAAGACATCCACACATTTGATTCCGGCGGACAGGGATAAATCATCGCCACAGCCACACGGAAGATCCAAAGCGCAAGCAAAAAGTCGTAAATATAAAGCGCTTCCGGATTCTGCGCGAATACCTTTTTGCCCCACAGAATGACGGTAAGGCTCAGCCCCGACAGTAAAAATGAAAAGCATAGGTTGACATAATTGATGGGAACCACCAGCGTTTCATACGGTATATACGAAGCCCAGCCAAACATCCACGGCACGGTAAAGTGCCACAGCCCCACCAGCAGGCTGATTGCAGCTCCCGCGTAGTACATGACCTGATACTTTTTCATCGGTTTTCACCTGCCTTTCATAGCCAGTTCCCTTTTACGAGCAATTATTCGGAACAGATAGAGGAAATAGACCAACAAGACGATAAACTGTACCGCACCCAGAAATATCTCAAACTGCGCGGAAACCTCCCCGCTGATGAAGGAACAAAAGTCATGCAAAGCGTGGAGCAGTACGCAGGGGAGAAGACTGCCGCTTTCAGCGAAAATCAGGGCAAATACCATCCCGTAGACCAGGGCGAAGCAGATCTGGAGAACTGTTTCCCCCAATTCCGCGCCTCCAGCTATGTTCAGGAGATGGCTGAACCCGAATAGAACGGATGAGATTATCATTGCCTTTCCCACGCCGCGCTCCAACCACAGGCCGCAGATAATGCCTCGGAAAAAGATCTCCTCCGCCATCCCGATACCCAGCGTCAAAAACAGGTTGGCGAACAGGAACGCCGCTCCGCCCTTCAAATCGACTCCCGCCGCAAAAGGGGAAAGGGCAATGAGCAGCAGGGGCACAAAATAGAGCACTCTCTTTACCGCCCCTTTTTCCATGCCGCGAAATCCCAGCTTTGAGATTCCTTTGTATCGGATGATTGAATACGCCAATGTGATAATTACAAGCCCCCAGATCACAGCGCCCCTGATCAGCGCGGAGGGGACGCCCTCTATTCCCGTGATCACCACGATTGCTCCCTGCGCGAAAAAGAACAGCAGCAGCAAAAGCGTTGCCATAGCGGTTTTCAGTATGATTCTGTCTTTCCGTTTCATTTCGAGCCTCCTGTCCCAGTCTCCGGCCATGTGCCAAAAGAAGTTCTGTCAACGCGAACTGTCTTCCACAAAATCGGAAACCGCCTTATTGATTTCCTTCCCGTGCCCTGTCAGCAAATGTCCGCCGCTTTCAAAGGAAATGAACGTGCAGTCCGGGAACCTCGGCACAGCTCTCTCCGTGTCGGCGTAGCTTGCCAGCTTATCGTCCTTTGCGTGAAAAATCAGCGTGGGAACCTGCAAATCCTCAATGGGATAATCCCCAAAGTTCCTCGCCATATCGGGGTTGGTAACAGAAGCGTCCAGTATCACGCCATCCTTTCTGTCGTTTATGGGCAGCATACTGTAAATGGTGGACGGCTCCATTCCCATGATTGGCTCAAATATAGGGCTTAACAGGAACATGGCGTAATCATTGCACAAGAACGCTGGTGGCCCGGCATATTCGACATATTTCTCCGGCTTCTCCACAGGCGGCATGGCGGAGCAGTATAAAATCAGACCCTTCGTGCGTTGGGGATAATCAAGGGCAAATCGGATCGCGACGCTGCCGCCTGCCGATGTGGCCAGCAGGTGCACCTTGTCAATGCCCAGCTTGTCCAGCAGCTCCACATAGGCCGCCGCCTGCCTGGCGGGCGTTCCGTCGCCGGAAACGTCGCTTCCCAGGTATCCGAACCGTGAGGGAGCTATGATCCGATAGTCGGAGCAAAAGTCCTTACAGGTGTCATAAGCCTGGTCATAGCCGCCGAAAATGCCGTGGACGGATAAAATCACCTCGCCCTCACCCGAATCGACATAAGTTATATCGCCGTAGCTTAATGCCTCCGTCTGGGCATTGTAAGCGGCAAGACGGTTTTTGCTTTCCCTCACCGCCGCGCCGCATCGTATCCCCTGGACAATGAAATACATTGCCAGGGCAAGGAATACTCCCCCCACTATGTAACTCCACATTCGCTTACACCTTCTCTTTTCAGTCACTGATTTCGTAAAATCAAGCCTCCAGACATTTCGCCCGCTGAGCCAGCTGTTCGATCAGCCGGTTTACGATTTTCGGCTGGTCGGTGTTGGAGTTGTGCCCAGCATCTTTGATCCATTCCAGGGGAATTCCGGTGTCCTCATGCCACGCCTTGTTGTATCTAACGCAAGACCCCGCCTTGTCCTGTTCGCCGCAGATGAGCAGGGCGGGGCATTTGATTTCATACGGCAAATCCCGCTCCACCGCCTCGGCAAGGATTCGGTAGCCGTGACCGGCAATCTTTGCGTAGCGCTTCTGGTCGCCGTCATACACCAGCATCATGTCCCGCATCAGGTTCCTTCCGTATTCCGACAGGGCAACGCCCTTTGTCCCGGACTTTAAGAGGGCCTTCCACGGATAGTAGCGATAGACTGGATCCATTCGTTTCAGCAGCCAAAGCTCCGGCTTTGTCATATACTTTCGTTGCAGCGGCGCGGAGTCGATGGACACAAAGCCCTTCAGCTTTTCGTGGTAAGTTTGCGCATACGCCTGTCCCACATAGCCGCCCATAGACTGCCCCACGATAACGGGTTTTGTGATCCCCTCCTGTTCCAGAATTCCGTCCAGCCACCTTGCCTTGTCCATCAAATCGAAGTCAAAGGCAAAGGGCCAGGAGGCGGCGTGGCCGGGGGCGTCCCACACAAGGACGTTGTATTTCCCCTCAAAATACACGATTTGTTTGTCAAACAACCGGTGATCCGCTGTCAGACCAGGCAGGAACACCAACGTTATTGCGTCCGGTGAAATCAGATGCACCCAATAATGGATTTTGCCCAATGGTGTCGTATATGTTCTCTCGTTCATACTTCCTCACTCTCCCTTTTTGCACCAATCCTTTTCTCCCAAGGAGAGGGCATAGGGCTGCGCCCAATCCTCGGTGTCGTAGAAGGTGGTGGTCAATTCCCGCTGGTCATAGACGCAGCTCCAGCAGGTCTTCTCCCCGCCGTTCTCGCCGGGGAAGTTGCTCTGCGCCACAGCCGCAAGGGCATCGCGTACCTCAATGGACGTCATGACACCCTCTGCGGTCTGCCACAGTTCGGAAAGCGTGTTGAAACGCACATAGGACTGGCCGCTGCCGGAGGTGCCGTCGTCCCCGTGGAGATAGAAGTTGGTCACCACCGGAGTGTCGGTCACTACCATCTCGCCGTTTTGCCACTCCACCGCCACGCTCCGCCCGGCAGCGTCAGAGAGGGAGAAGTGCTGGGCGCGGCCCAGGGAAAAGTGCATATCATACTGCGAAAGCAATTCCAACGCTTCCTCTACATTCGCCGCCTTGTCCAGCAGCAGCCGCAGACCGGAGACAATGGTAATGTCGGGCTTATCGGTATTCTGGTCGACACCCTCCTCGTGGCTCACCATGAGATCAGCCACGCACAGACCCTTTTCGTTCATGCCGTCCAGGATAGCGTAGACGGAAGCCAGCGCCATGAACTTATCGCCCATGCTTCCATCGGGCGTCCAGTCCTTCCCAAAGCCCAGGAAGTCCAAATTGCAGGTGGCGATGGACTCATAACCATTTTGGGGGATGGTATGTACCAGCATTTTGTCACATTCCTCCCAGTCGAAGTTCCGGCCAAAGAGGGACGCACCGTCGGGACTTGTCACCGCGACGGTGGAGCAGCCGTAGTTTCCCCCGGCGGTGGAGGTGTCCGGCTTCCAGAAGCCGTGAGAGAGGAATGAGGCGATGTAGTCTCCCATCTCGGCGTCGCTTTTTGCCCCACCCTGCTCCAGAAAGCCATCGAAGCCATAGTCTCCCTTGTATTCCATAGACCACAGATTATCATCCAGCTTCTCGATGGTCATGGCCGCCGTGAGTTGGGTGCCGAACATGGTCCACGCTCCCGCAAGGGCTGCAATCAGCACAGCCGCAATAACAAGAAGCGCGATTATTGCCTTTCTATGTCTCACCGAGGAAGACGAGTCCGCTTCGTTCGATATACAAAGCTCTTTTTCCGAAACGATCATTTTCATATACTCCTTCCTTGCCCATCGGGGCGCGTTTATCATTTTAGTATCTGCTTATATCGTAAGTCATTGTCGTGTAAACGAGAATTTATTTATCTCCTTTAAATGCTCTCCAAAAACATATTACCAATCCCAGAATCATGACAACAAAGGAAATAATAAAAGGAATAAGTGTATTTGTTCCCAGTAAAGAGCCCAATAATCCGTCAATGCCATTGTAGTTCCATGGATTTAGTACAGCATTGATAAAGCAAAAAGCAGAAAGTACAAGGCCAATTATTGTCAGCAGTATGCCGCAAACCATTTTCTTGTCCATGATACATCCTCCTCTAAATTCCAGTTAACTCTAAGCGGACAACTCTATTTTCTTCAGCCCAAACATTCAATCTTTTAAAAAATTCTGTTCCTATTCCATTGCCACGATAATCCGTTAAGATACCAACAACGATATATGCAGAATGAGCGATACGATTCATTCTGCCTTTTTGTGCTGATATGTATCCTATAAGCTTATTATCTGTTTCGGCAACGAGAAGAAAGTCATGTCCTTCCACGGAATCTCGTATGATAGACTTGATTTCAGAAAGATTCTTTGTCCTTTCGCCCGGTTCGTATAGCATATACTTTGTTTCATAATCCAATTGGTTCATCAAACTCCAGAATTGTTCTGCTTCATCCACGGATAGTGTTCTATACACCATTTTCATATCCTCGCAAATTTTGATTTTCCGGTGAGCCACTCATCTCTTGAAATTGCAAACACCCCGGCTTTTCATTGCCCTCATCCGAAAACGCATCTACCATCCCAATTTCTCTATCCATAAAGCCGCTTTCCGCCCTCATGCACTTTCACTCCCCAGAGCCGTATTTTTCAAACCGGCACTGCTCTATTACCTCGTCCCCGAGTAGCGTGATGGCCTTTTGGGGACAGCGGCTGATACAGCGGTAACACATGGTACACCGGTCTTCCGCGGTGGCTTTCCCGTCTCGCAGGGAGAGATTTTTCGTGGGGCATAAAGAGACGCACAGCCCGCAGCCCACGCATTTTTCGCTGATTTTCAGCTTGTCTGTGTATCCCGCCGTCTTGCCGTAAAACCACAGCCGCTGTCCAAAAAGTCCCTTCAGGTGGAAAAAGAATGACAGCCCGTCCTGGGGGTAGTTTCCTTGCTTGATCTGCCGTGCGGCAGCTTCTATCTTTTGGTCAGCCTGACGGACGATCTCCCGGTTTTCCTCCGGCGTTTTCTTCAACAGTTTGCTGTCGCAGACGGAATCCGGCATTTTGATCTGCAAACCGCTGAGTATTGTCGCCCCGCGTTTTCTTAAAATTCGAGCCGTACATCCTGTTCCATCACCGCTGAAAAGCCCCATCGTATTGACGCAAAAGACCTTTTTCCCATTCCATAGAGAAGAATGATTTTTAATAAAATCACGCACTATGATAGGGGCATTGGAAAACTGCGTCGGGTAGCCCAGCACAATGATGTCATGCTCTTCCAATATTTGAATCATCTGTGTATGTTCCAACGAAAAACTCTGCGCAGACGCGTCCAACAGTTTGACTAACTTTTCGACACAATGTTTTGTATTTCCAGTTCCGCTAAAATAGATTCCAATCATGAACGCATCTCCTTCCTTAAATGGGAAATTGCTTTTTTACAGTGCGGTTACCCAAAAACATACTGCTGAAATTGCATAAAGCGGCGTCATAATAAACATTTCCTTTCTACTCCACAGCTTATTCACAATCATTTTTCCTTTGATTTTGACAATCTATTTCTTCTGTTTTCCATCATTTTCTGACTGTTTTCGATTTTCGTTTTTCTTTTTTCTTTTAGCTTTTCCTTTGCCTTAAAAATGGCTTCAATTAACATCCGATTTGCTATCTGTCCCATATTGTCACCTCCCGTACAAAACATCAAAGCTATTTCTCCAATCTCATCCGACAAACAGAAAGCCCTGTTCGTTCTCTATCCCAGCACCGCCACAATCAGGGCGCACAGCAAGCAGGGAACGAGACCAAGCGCCATGCCGATCACCGAGCGCACTACATGATACTTCTTCTGGTGATACGCCTTGTCCATGTGCTCCGTTCCCGGCAAACGGATGCGCTTGACGTTGGCAAACAGCACCCAGTCCAGGAAAAAGCAGTCGTACCAGTCCACCAGCAGCCATAGACCGTATGCGTACAGGAAGCCGGTCTTGAAATCCGTCGCTCCTGCCGCAAGCGCCAATGCCGTCAGAATGGATAAAGCCAGCAACACTGCAAAGCCCTTTTTCAAGAACACCGGGGCACTGAGCACCTCGGTGGGAATGCGCTCATGGGTTTCAAAATATTTTTCCTGAATGTCCTTGGGGTAATCGTGGATCCACCAAACTGGATTTTTGCACAGCGAGATCATGATCAGGCAGGTGAACAGGATCAGCGCCCCAACACATTCCATTCCATAAATCGTCCAATTCACTGTTTTGTATCTCCTATAGCGCATTCCAATATAACACGAAGATCAGCACACAACCCCAAGCGTTTCCGGTGGCTTTTCGGACGATCAGCATTCCATAGATCAAAAAGAGAGTACACAGCATCTCTGCCACCGCGCCCGGCGTCACACCCACGGCTCCATGTATCAGAATACACATGACTGCGCAGACGAAAGCGCCCCAATCCCACAGCCTGTTTTTGGACGGATAGCGCTCGCCGATTTTATCGAAAATCACCACATAATTGAAGCCCTCAAAAAAGCCCCAGAAAAGCGCGGTGAGCAGCATGGCAAGAGCGTTCTCCGGAAAACCGCTCTCAATCGCCTCCGCCGTCGTTTGCACAGCAGAAAAGGGAAGCCATGTGTGCACATTTCCCGCAAAGAGGTTATACAGGAAATCCGGTACGCAGCACAATGCGCTCAGGGCAATGGCGGGCAACAAATGCTTACGGGTAAGGCCGTGATCCGAAAATCGTTCCTTTCTGACAATGGCCACGATGGTGATTCCCAGTCCGGCAATGCCGAACTGAAAGATGCCTCCCATGAACAAAACCCGCAGCACAATCGGGATCGTGGTGTCGGCGGCGATGTGGTTGATCTCCCTGCCGAAAACGGTATAGATGACAAGAATCAGAAGGCACACACCGGCGATGACCCACAAATCCGTATCCAGTTGTTTCTTTCGTACTTTTGTCAGCATGGCAGCGTCCTCCTTGATTCGGTTTCTATCTTGTTTGTATTCTCGTGAAGCGTTCCGAAGGAACATCAGCTAAACTCCCATGCCTGCTGGCGCAGGCACCAAAACGCATGAAAGCCCATTTACAGTGCCGCAAACACCCCGCAGCCCCGCTTCTTCAGCCACAGATACAGCCCCCCGCAGAGAACAAGGTTCAGCCCGATGAACGCTCCCATATACCCCGCAAAGCCCAGCTTCCAGCCGGGGAGCAGCAGAAAGCCCATGCAAAAGAGGATGGTGTAGGCCCAGCCGCCGAACATGGCGATCATCACACCCATGCTCTGCTTGATGACCGTGATCTCCTGCGTCCAGTTGAGATTGGGCATTTTCAGCCCCATAAACAGCCCGAACAGCGCCGAGAGCAGCACAAAGGACAGCGTCTGAACCGCCGCAAGCGCAATATCCAGCGGGGCAAAGGGGCAGACCATCGCAAGGCACAATAGGCAAAACAGCATGGGGATGCCGGTGAGCAACAGCTGCACGGAAAGCTTTGCTCGAAGCGCCTGCCAGGGCTTTACCGGCAGGGACTGCATAAGCCACAGGGATTTTCCCTCCAGTGACACGGAGGGAACTGCCATATCGTTCATGGAGGCGATCATGCACCCCATGGCGCACAGCAGCACCGGAACGCTGCCCGGCCGTTCGCCGAACACCTCGTTCATGACCGTGAGGAACGCCCCTCCCTTCCACAGCAGCAGGACGCCGCAGACGGGCAGCATCAGGATGCCCAGACCGCAGTTGAGCATATAGTTGGGGCTGGCGAGAAACCGGGAAAATTCTTTCCCCAGCAGGGCCAAGGAGACGCTTTTCTGCCTGACGGCGGTTTCCTTATAGACCTTCCGTTCCGATTTCCCGGTGGAGGTGGCCAGCTTCAAAAAACTGCGGGAGATGAGCGCCCACATCAGGGCGAACAGTGCCGCCACAACCAGAGAAATAACCAAACAGGGAATCGGACCGCCCACGCCCACCTGGCCAAACAAATAGATGGGATAGGCAGCATCCTTGACCGCTTCGCCAAAAGCCAGCGCATTTGACAGAAGCTGGCTGATCAGGGTCTGCGCCTTGAACACTGCGAAGTAGTACACGGCGAAAAACGCCAGAGAGACGATGACGGTAATCAGGCTCTTGCGCTTCAGCTTCAGGCTGATCTTCGCCACCACAAAGCCCAATGCGCAGGAAACCGTCATGACAAAGACGGAGATAAGCGCGGTAAGCAGAAGCCCACCCAGCAGGTTGGGCAGGGTGAATGCCGCCTGGGTCCAGTAGACAAGGATCGCCGGAAGCATCACCACGCCGGAATACAGAAGGCCCATGAGGTAAACCGTCACAAGCCGGGAGACCATCAGTACGGAAACCGGAATGGGCAAAGACAGCAGCAGGTCGTTGTCCTTTGGCAGGTACAGCGTGGAGTAGGTGTTGAACACGCTGCCGAAAGCCCCCAGCAAAACGGCGATCAGCCCCATCATGGCAAAGTAGAGCCAGTCCACACCGGCAGCGTGGAGCGGAGCGCAGAGGGTCTTAGCCAGAACCGCGAACATCCCGCCCAGGATACCTGCCATCAGAAGGGCAAAGAGGACAAAATAGGCTGCCGTGGCCCCCTTGGAGCGAGCCTTGTTCTTTTTCGCGTCGTAGAAATAGCTGCGGAAAAGTTCCGCCATCTCCTTTTTTACCAATACTTTCAGCATGATTCTCCCTCCAGTTCCAGGAACACATCCTCCAGAGACTCGTCCCCCTTGACCTCCTCCATGGTGCCGGAGCGGATGAGCCTGCCGGACTTGATGATTGCCACCTTGTCACAGAGCTTTTCCGCCACCTCCAGCACATGGGTGGAAAAGAAGATGGCGCCGCCCTGATTGCAAATCTGGCGCATCATTTCTTTGAGCAGATGGGACGCTTTCGGGTCAAGTCCCACAAAGGGCTCATCCATCAAAATAAGTTTCGGCTCGTGGAGCCAGGCGGAGATGATGGCCAGCTTCTGCTTCATGCCGTGGGAGTAGGCGGCGATGGGCTGCGCCAGATCGGCGGTGAGTTCAAAGGCATCGGCGTATTTTTTGATGCGCTCCTGTCGATCATTTGCGCCCACGCCGAAGATGTCGGCGATGAAATTGAGATATTTGATGCCCGTCATGTAGTCGTACAGGTCGGGATTGTCTGGGATATAGGCAAAGCGCCGCTTGCATTCCAAGGGATTTTCCTTGATGGATATCCCGTCAATATAGATTTCCCCCGCGTCAAATTGCAAAATGCCCGCCACGGATTTTAACGTTGTGGTCTTTCCCGCCCCGTTGTGGCCAATAAAGCCGTAAATCTCGCCGGGGGCGATATGTAAATTCAGATCATCCACGGCTTTTTTCTCACCGTAGGCTTTTGTCAGATGTTCAATTTTCAGCATGGTTTTCTCCTCCATCATTTTCATTTTCTAATATTTTAAGTCCTGTTTTAACATCCGTTCCCAATAACTCCTGCGCTTTTTTGAAATCATAAACCTCATTCGGCTTATCGTGGGCGTGTAAAAGCTTTTCCTTGCCGTATTTTCTGATAAACAAAGTCTGCGCCTTTGCAGCCCTGCCGTTGCTGCCGTTTTGGTAAAAGCCTTTTGCGCAGTCGTCCAGCTCCCCACACTCGTAGCATCCGTCGATACCCTTTTCCTCACAGCAGACGATGTTGGGACATTTTCCCTTCTCGTGAAGCGTTCCAAAGGAACAGCAGCTAAATACAGAACGGCAGCCCCCGCACCATTCTCCGAGGAAGCAGTGATTGCAGGATAATCCGCAGTACGAGATTGCTTCCGCACCTTTCCTTGCCCGTTTTACGATTTCAGCTTTCCGTCTGCCGCCGATTTCCCATAGCCTGCTTTTCTCCGCTTCGTCGGCAAAAAGGCATTTGCGGTATATCCGGGAGTCCTCGCCCGAGACATCCTTTTCCGTTTTGAAAAATTCATATCCGTATTTTTCATAAAGTCCCGTATGACCTGTGGAGATATAGATGGATTCCTTTCCCATCACGCAGGCAAGGCTTTCGGCGTACTCCAGCAGGATTCCAGCGTAACGATGCCCCCGGTATTCCGGGAATGTATAAACAAACCCGATCCACGGCGAAAGCTCCGTGGGCTGGATATCGTCAAGGGGCGCGAAGGTGCAGAAGGAAACGAGTCTTTCACCCTCCGCAAGAATAAGCACAAGGGCCGTCTCTCCCACCGCCTTTTTCAAGCTGTTCTCAGAGAGCAGGCTGTGCAAATATTTTCCCGCGCCCCATTCACATCTTCCGATTTCCTCCAGCCAGTGTTCCCGGTTCTCCGCCGTAAAATATTCCATGATCTCTAATGTGTCCATTTTGATATTCCCCCAAATAGGGTTTGCCCCTACTCTACTGTACAAAAACCGCCGCTGAACAGATAGTCTGTTTCTGTAGCCATTTGTGTCTATTTTATAGATCTGAAGAGTATGCCTGGCGCCATAGCCAGAGTGAGAAGCACACTTCTGTGCCTTCGTTTTTTTGTGAAGGGCACATAGCATCCCCGCTATATCGCCAAAGCTCTTTTTCCGGGACGCTCATTTCCATATGCTCCGCTTTTGCCCATTGGGGCATATTCATCATTTTATTCTGTATCTGCTTATATCGCAGGTCATTGTCGTATATCTGCATGTATCCTCCTTCGGTGTCCTGCACTGTAAAACGCAGCGCGCACCGCAAGCCCCGTGTCTAAGCATCAGGCTCTCCTGTCATAAACGCTCTCTTGTACGTTGGTAAAACGGTTCTCCAAAACAGCAGGCAATGGATCACCAACATTGCTCCGAAAAAGATTCTTGCAGCCCATTCAGGGAACAACAGCGCAATTCCATTCATATCGCCTCCGCCGAAAAAAACGCACAGTATGCTCAGATACAGCGGATCGATCAGCAGCATGGCAATCGTGATGTAATACAGGCAGGCTTTGAATACTTTGGAATCGGCTTTACAGATTTGAGACGCCGTTAAAGTCAGAACATAGGCCGTAACCATTGTTGCAGCGGTACCGGACAGACAGAAAATCCCCAACTGGAGATTGCTCATCTGCTCCTCGTATATTCCAATCTGCACACCAAGCCCCATAAAATTGATCTTGCGAAACGCTCCGACAAACAGCGCATAAATCAGATGCGCGCCTTCGTGTATGATATAGTACATCAACACTGCGGAAAGCAGACCAATATATTGCCGTATGCGTTTATTCATATAATGTATCCTCCTGCTGCTTAATTTTTGCTCATTTTCCTCGTACTTCATGGATTCGGAATTCTATCCTCCGGAATCCCTGCCTGCTTGAGGAAACTATTACCTGCCTGATGTATCATGCTCATGATTTCTTCTTCCGATAAGCGCATCATACCGGTTGCTAAAAAGGAAGCGATCCCATGTGTATATATTACAGTGTTTTGAACATACTGCTCTGCGCTTTTCTCTGATATCTGAAATTCCGCCGCTATCATTTTGATCAGCTCACGGTTATCTTTATCGTCAAGAATCACATCAGAATCTCCCACAGGATAGCAGTCACTTCCATTCAGAAATACAAATTGAAAAAGATTAGGTTCATACAACGCCATTTTTATATAGGCTTGTCCTACCTGCTCAAAAGCATTGACTGACTCACTGGCTGAGGGGCGCATTTTGCTGTTCGCGTATTTCAGCGCGTGATCGGCTAACGCCTTGCGGAGTCCCTCCATGTTATCAAAGTGCCATACCAGGGGCTGCGTAGAGCAGCCAATTTCCTTTGATAAGGTCTTGATATTGATTGCGGAATACCCATCACGGATCAGCATTTTCAATGCCGCTTCCAAAATAACTTCTTTGGAAATCTGCGTTTTTCTTGCCATTTTAGTTTCCTCCCCCCGAATTACATAAATTATTTTATATAATTTAATTTATATTATAGACTCGATTTAGAACCTTGTCAAGCACTCTAAATGATTTATTTTTTCAATCAAATCCTATCTGGACCCTACTTCTTGAGGAGCCTACTTCTTGTGCAAGCAATGCCTTCCTGATCAGGAAGGCCCAAACAAAAAGATTCCGCCCGTAGGCGGAACTTTCTGTTTTTGCTTGTTGGGGCAGCCTCGTCTCCCGACTCGATCCGCGCTAAACGGTCTCCACCGGAGACCGGCGCCCCCCAATCCCCTTATGAACGAAGATTGCACCTTCGGCGACGCTCGTCCTCGCAAGTTTCAAGTCCTCCACACTGGTAAAGCCGTGCTGCTGATAATAGAGCAAAGCCCTGGCCTGTTGTTTTGTGATCTGATTCTGAATCGCCCGGTCGTAATACTGACCACGCCCCTGATTCCGCTTCGCCTCCAGAGAGCTGACCAGCTGTGATTTTTGCTCTGTCAGCGGACTGCAGTGTTTTCTTAGATTGTGGATGCTCTTGCCCAGCAGCACCTCGCAAATCGCGTCCTTCTGGTATTCCTCCGGCAAGGAGCGCATCCGGATATTCCGCTTCTGTCGGGAATGGCTGAAAGTGATGTTCTTTCTTCTGGTGATGGTATATCCCGTCTGCTCCATGAAGAAGAGGAACGCCTCAAAGCTGTGGGGCTTTTTCGCCAGCCTCTCATCTATGTCCAGACATAGCCGGTCACGGTTGGAGAGTCTCTCTTTGCCCCCTGCCAGCAGTTGTAGCTCATGCCGTGGGGCTTGGGATTTTCCACAATGGACATCTGATGCTCCTCGCAGATCAGGTCGCTGAGCCTGCGGACTGCCACGGCGCTGCCCCAGAAGTTTCGGAACTTCCATGTGCAGTCCAGGCTGGTGGAGTTCCAGTAAATGTGGTTGTGGATATGCCGATTTCCCGTATGGGTGCAGACGATGAAGGCATGGTTGACCTTGCGGAACTACTGGGCAAATTCATTGTCCGCCGTGTCCGGGGAACAGGCGATGGAAGTAACAGGCTGACCCACCTCAGTATTGTCCGGATTCTTGCCGTAGTCCAGACGGTCTGACAGACACTTCCGGATGGTTTTGCCCTTGTTCAGGTGCATGGGGATGATGCGGGCAGTAGCCATTTTACTTCACCTGTCCTTTCCAAAACAATCGAATTATGTGTTACCACCGAAACCGCACTTGTAATCACGTAGGCTCAGGTGTGGGACTGATGGAGAAATCTTGTAATAATACCTCCCGATAAGGCGAACGGACTAGGCCGAGCCTTGTCAGTTCACTTCTATTCCGACAACTATCCTAACAGTGGCATACAGCTTGAATTGCTCAATGTCCCAGAAGAAAGCGAGTTTGACAGGGCTGCAAAGTACTTTGAAGCAGAGACCCACCTGACATACGATATGACCCACCCCTTTGTCCAGGCGGTTTACGTTTTCCCCGATGGACGCAAAGAGATCGAGTGGAAGTTCAAAGACATAGCGTATTCCATTGGGATACAATGAGTGAGGCACAAGGAAAATCCCACAGTGAAGGCTGCGGAATTTTCTCTTGGAAAAGCTTATATTTTTAATGCTCTTATTCTACTTGACACTACAAACAAATCGAACATTCCAAAACAGACAGCATCAATCCCTTAACTCAGGAAATGTCCGTTAAACAATAAAAACTCCCTTTATCTTTTACAAACTCTCTTGATTACAAAGTATAATGTACCCATAACAGTGGACACACGAATTAGTGTAGTACCCTTTTTTCGGACACCCACACAAGACGTGACCCTGTTCTTAAACACCGTTCCCATGTGAACCCTTTTT